>JAUVWO010000057.1 GCA_030604065.1 Methanomassiliicoccales archaeon
GATGGCCTTTCGGTCTTGTTTATTCTTGGCAGTTAAAACACAACGGAAGGCCACTTTTCTACCTATGCAAAATGTTCATAGAGAAGGACGAATTGACACTCAGTTCTCGCTAAGTGTCAAACTCGGGTTAATAAATGAATGCGAGGCTTGCCCGATTTTCGATTTTGAACGACCCCGCCATAATGATTATCTAAGCTTCCGACATTGATATCCCATGGAGGACAAAGAGGCAGCAATAGAGCGCTTGATGGCGACCCCCGCCCTGAGCCGCAAGGCGGCGGAGGGGTTGGCCCTTCAGGGTTACCACGACATCAGCGAGCTGAGCGATGCCGATCCGGTCGACATCTACGAGCGCCTCACGAACCGGACCGACTTCTATGCCGAGCCCTGCATGCTTAACATGTTGAGGATAGCAGTGAAAATGGCTGAGAAGGCTTGACCGGAATTGAGATTCGATGGACAGACATTATTTCGTGACCAGGATGCCAGACGAGCCTGGGACGTTGCACCAGGCCGCCAAGATCGTTTGGAGGCATGGTGGCAACATCGAACGCATACACTTCGATCGCAGGATCGACCGGCATACGGTGTTCTTCGAGGTCGAGTGCGATGAGCGCATGTACCTAATCATAGAAGAAGGGCTCAAAGAAATAGGGTACATCCGCACCGAGGTGCCGGAACCAGCGTTCGTCCGATTCAGAGTGAAACTTCCTAATGTGCCCGGCGCGCTGCTGAGCCTATTAGAGGATGTTACCCTCTCCGACTCCAACATCGCCTTCCTAGAATTCGATGCCAGGGATGTCGAGCGGATGCTCACGGTATCGCTGACGCTGGAGGACAGCTCGCGGGCCAAGGAGTTGCTGGAGGCGCTGCAGTCCCACCACCCCGTGGAGATACTGGAACATGCAACCACCGGAGATCGCTTGGACGATACCGTTTTCTACCTGCGCTTCGCCCAGGAACTCAGGGGGCTGCTTCCGCCGGGGGACGACGGCTTCGTCCTGCGGTTGCTGGGCAAGATCAACCACATCGTCCAGGATCTCCAAGGGCGGGGTGAGGAGCCCGAGGTCACGTTCGAGAGCATTCTATGCATGGGTAGGGCTTTGCTTTCATCCCGGGGGCCTGGCTTCCATTGCGATGTTCAGACCGTCAACATGGGAGATGCCAAGCTGCACTGCCTGCAGATGCCCTGCGGAGGCAATGTCTCCATAATAGAGGGAAGGTCTGGAACCTTGATGGTGGACTCCGGTTTCGGCATCTATCATGAAGGATTGAGACAGGCCATGAACCATCTTGGCATAGACCAGATAGATCACATCCTGCAGACCCATGGGGATGATGACCACTCTGGAGGGGCGAGGTTTCTGGACTCCAATATTCACGCCAGCCGGGAGACGGTGGAGCTCATGGCCCAGGCCAATCGAGCCCATGGATCGCCTTTGGAAGACAGTGTGCTCGAGGAGGTCTATACCACTCTGATCCATCTGTTCTCCGACTATGCACCGCCAATGAATGTGGAGACCTGGCCCGAGGCCGATGACGGGCTGTGCCATGGACTAGGGGTGATGGACCGCACCCTCCTCTGCGACGAGCAGGTATGGGTCCTGAGAGGCCTAGACGGCCACCAGATAGGATAGACCTTCTACCTGTTTCCCGAGAGGGGACTACTGTTCACGGGGGACTCGTTGATCAACTTCGAGTCTCTATCAGAGGAACGGAGCAGCTTCGCCACCCTGGCCAAGAACCTCATGACCACGGTCAATGTCGATAGCCAGCGGGCCAAGCAGGAAAGGAGGGCACTTATGGAGATTGCCAGCGAACGCGGGCTGCTTGTTTGCAGTGGCCATGGTGACGTGTCCCGGGTGATGGACAATCGACTGGTTGGCCTATAGAGCCTCACCCATTTGATCTAAAGAGGCAGCAGCCTCATGGCACTGTGCATCTCATGGGGCCTCTGAGTGCCGATCATCACAACTCGTCCATTCTTCAGGGTGATCAGGATGCCTTGGTCACCGGAGACGCTATAGACAGTGACGCCGCCCCGAACCTTGTATCCATAACCTCCGAAGTCTCTGATCGGAGAGTAACGCCTAACCTCGTAGGTGGATATCTCATCGAACCGCATCACCCTCCATCCCATCTGGAACGGGATGAATCGGACATAGACGCCGTCCCTCCTGACCTGTGTGTCCAATCTTATTCCTAAGATCAGAAGGGGTATCCCGACCGCGCTGGCTAGCATTATCGTCGCACCGATGCCCCCTCCATCGGCGTAGATCATCGCCGCAAGGCCTATGAAGAGCACGTCCAACGACAGCAGTATGACCAGCACCCACCATTGGTTGAACCTCTGTCCCTCTGTGAAGAATACCTCCTCCCCTACCATGATATCCTGCATGGATTCGATTACGCCTATTTATGCGGAACGCTCCCCTGGTCGCAATCCACTTATCTCCTGTATACCATACCCCGCAAGGGGTGATGGGGCATGATGGAACGAGCCTGCCATATGAACTGCACAGGCCATCTGAGACCAGGATCTCTTGAAAGGAGACGGGACGATATGCCCCCGATCAAGGAGACAGCCCGATGAAATGGCTGCGCTCGCTTGGCGGATTGCCGGTGGACCGCCCCCGGACCGCAGTTCTTTTAGTGGTCATCGTAACCGTGCTCTCACTGCTCTCCCTCACCATCAACGGGATCGATCAGAGCTTCACAGTGGATGACTTCATGCCCGGAGGTGAGGCCTCAGATGCACTGGAGATGGTGGACGACACCTTCGCTACCACCTATGACGTGGCCCTGTTGATCCGACATGACGACTATGCCACCGACGTCATCACCCAGGACACCTTCCTTGACGTTCTGGAGACCGAACGTTCCATCATAGAAAATGGTATGGTAGCTCCTTATTAGGTGGATCCTGAGGACCCGCAGGGCAGCATCATCAGCCCAGTGGACATCGTAGCCACCGCGGTGCTCTATGGAATGAACGAGAACATCCTTTCGGCGATCGGCATCGACGACCCGATCCCGACCTATGACAACCTCATCCGGGTCGTCAGCGTCACCCCGACCCCATACCTCAAGGACGCCCTCCATCAGTTGCTGTCCAGCCCGATGGCCCCCGATTCACTGAAGACGGGGCTGCCGCGACTGCTATCGACCGACTTCGATCCCACGAGCGACCGCCCTGAGGCGGCGGGCATGGTAGTGGCCATCCACTTCGACAAGGGCTCGGTCGTGGACAGCTCTCCAGGAGAGGGGCAGGTGCTTGCCTCTGAACTGGAATCTAGGGTCGCGGGCCATTTGATCGAAGGGGATGGCGCCCCTATTCATTTCATCGGCCCCGAGAGTACTGGAGCTGCCATCATCGACACCGCGGTCACCTCCATGGAAGCCCTGTTCCCCCTCGCCGCACTGGCGATAGTCGTGATCATGATGATCATCTATCGGGATCCGATCGACACCGCGATCGGGCTGGCTGGGCTGCTGATAGCAGTGATCTGGATGTTCGGTTTCGCTAGCGCCGTGGGCTACAGCCTCAACCCTTTGACCCTGGCCGCCCCCATCCTGGTACTGGGGTTGGGCATCGATTACTCGATCCATCTTATCATGCGATACCGCGAGGAGCGGTCGGAGCTCGATGTGAAGAATGCAATGTCGAGCACCATGGCGGCGGTGGGAGGAGCACTGGCCTTGGCCACGCTGACCACAGTGGTGGCATTCCTCAGCAACCTTACCTCTTCACTGGAACCAATGAGAGAGTTCGGGGTATTGGCTGCAGTGGGCATCTCCGGAAGCTTCATCGTCATGATTATACTGGTGCCAGCTGTACGCACCCTGGCCGACGCCAGGGGTGTTGGCCGGAGGCGGGAACACAATGAAGGGTTCTGCAACGGTCTGTCCTTACCCCATCGACGTCCAGTACTGGTGATCGTTCTCGCCCTGGTCCTGACCATGGCCATGGGGATGGCCGCCATACAGCTCGACACTACCTTCGACCTCAATGACTTCCTTCCCGAAGACGGTGAGGCCGCCATGGACCTGGAATTCCTGGAGGCCGGGTTCAATACAGCCGACACCTCGGTGGAGCTGTTGGCACAGGGAGGCACAATGGGCACGGGGATCATCCTGGCCATCCAAGACACGGTGGAGGGGATGCAGGACGACACTTATCTGATACGCACTGATGGCGATGTGGAAACGCTGTCACTGATGTCGGTCATGGCTGACTGGGCGAGCAATTCCAGCGATTCCGTCTCAGGGTATGTAGATCCTCAATACAGCTCGGACTTCGAGTCCCTGTACCTCAGCGGCTTTGATGATTCCGGGGCGCTGCTTCCTGGAACGGATGACGCCACGGTGGTGGCAATGGTCAATTGGTTGGATATCAACGCGACTCGCAGCCTGGCCTCGGTCATGGTTGACTCCGATACGGGTGTCTGGCTGCTTATCACCGCCCCCATGGACGACACTCTTGATGATGACGAGGTGCGCACCGTCGCCTACGAGGCGTACACGGATGCGGCCCCGTTGATAGAACAGGGAATGACCATTACCGTCACCGGCAATGACATAGCCTCCGAGACCATAGTATCGGAGCTCGATCGCAGTCAGGCCACGGCCCTACTGGTAACGTTCCTGATATGCCTGAGCGTCCTGACCCTGGTCATGTATCTGAGGCACAGGTCCCTTGTCCTGGGCCCATTGGCCACGCTGCCCGTGGTCCTATGCGTGGTATGGATGTGGGGCACCATGGAACTGATCGGCATTCCCCTCAATGTGATGACCATGACCATTGCCTCGCTGACGGTGGGAATGGGCATCACCTACGGCATCCATATCACCCATCGTTTCGTTGGTGAGCTTGAGCATGGCGCCACCATAGAGGACGCGGCTCATATGGCCAGCGCCAGCACCGGGGCTTCGGTGATCGGTGCAGGGGTCACCACCATGACCGGCTTTGCGCTGCTCGCCCTTAGCGATATCCCTCCTGTCCAGCAGTTCGGTGGCATCACCGCTATCGCAGTACTATACAGCATGGTGGCGGCGGTCATGATCCTGCCATCGTTCCTAGTGGTATGGGCCAAATTCTCACGCCGGTAGCACTATGGTTCTCAAGCCAACTTTATATAGTCTATAAGCTAAACCAGCCCCCATGTTGGATGAGTCCAATGCACCCAAAGTGGGGAATGTTATCCCCAACTTCATCACCAGCTCCCTACGCAAGGAACGATGGGAGCTTGAAGAAGAGGTGAAGGATGGTCCAATAGTGCTACAGTTCTACTTGGGGGACTTCGGAACCCTGTGCAGCAGGAACATCATCCAGGCCATGGAGTTTGTCCCCGAATTAGAACGTCTCGGTGTAAGATGGTTTCCTGTAAGCACCAACAACTTACAGTCCCATCGATCGTTCAAAGTAAGACTGGGGGTGCCGTTCGATTTCCTGGCCGACCCCGAGCACGAGGTGGTGCGCATATTCGGACTCGACCTGAAGGGCACCGCTTGGGGCGACATTTCAGCACGAGGGGTGTTCGTAATAGGCACAGATAGGGTGTTGCATCATGCCGATGCTCCTGAGGACGTGTACTCGCCCTATGACCTGGACGCGGTCATGGATTCCCTGAGACGACTTCAGGACGGGGTTTGAGCAGCTCGATATGATAGCAAGCGGGCTCGATCCAGATCGCCGGTGATCTCATTCCACAGAATATGGAGATGGCCTCTTGCATCGAGACCCTCTCCTCCGCTGGTGGTCCGGCATCGGGGTCGCCATCCGGCCTGAGGTCCACCAGGGTCATTCTCCCCCCCCTGGCCTTAGCACTCTGAATATCTCAATGGCCAGTCGTTAGCGGTCTTCGATCTCGTGTAAAACGTTGACCATCATCACCCTGTCTACCGTCCCGGAGCGGGATGAACTAAAGCTGCGCCAAAACCGGATCCAGGTTCGATCTCTGTGATCGACTGCCCTGGCCCATCATACCATCGAGCATCCCTCCGTTGACCATCTATAGCGATCACCTTGCTGCCTTGTGACAATGGAAGGCTCAAGTAACCATTGCCGCAACCGAGGTCTGCCCATACCTCTCCAGGAATCAATGATGCCCGTTCGATTATCAGGCTCCAGTGCTGAGCTCTCATACGCCTCTCACTCATGAGCCGATGACGCTCATCTGCAGGGAACATGTTCATTGCCCCAGCTCCTCTATGATCAACCTGGAGCTGTCCCTTGACTCCATGCGACGGCACCGTATTGGTCTCAACGGGAACGAGTGCAACGGCGAGTCCACAGTGAAGGTCTCGTACTCCCCCCCCTCACCTGAGATGTTGATGCCATGATGGCGCGAAAGCTCCTCGAGCTCGTCCAGGGACATATGGTCTATGACCCTCCCTAGCCAGGACGCATCCAGGCCCTCGGCGAACGTCCCGACCACGATGGCCTTCACTCCTGAGTCCACCATCTCCCTCATGACCATGGTCTGCGACTTCCGCCACAGGGGCGACATGACCTTCAGACCCATTTTCTCACACACACCATTGATGCGATCCCATTGGTAGTCGGATGCCAAAGCGCCGATGATGACCCCCTCCACCTCCAGACCAATGAGGGCCGAGGCCAGGGCATCAAGGTCGCCTTGTTCGGTACCATCGCTGGAAACTGTCACCAGTCGCTTACCCATAGAAAGGGCAGCCTTCGGCATCAAATGGAGGTTCGGTGTATGGAATACCCAAGAGTCTTCCTTCATTGGCATTATAGATACCAGATGGTCCACCGTATGGCCGCCCTCTTCCATGATCAGTGTAGCGAAGGTCGAGTCCTTCCCTCCAGAATATAGGGATGCCAATCGCACATCCCTAGAACCCATGGTTGAGCACATTAACCTTTCCCGCGCAAAGCATATTATCAGGTGCTACCATTCGAGCCCTGCTGGTGATGGTATGAGGATTGAGGATCTGACATCCAAGGAGTTCGAATTGCGTGTCCGCGGGGGGGCCGTCGTTATCCTGCCTTGGGGGGCAACAGAGGCCCACGGGGTCCACCTTCCACTTGGTACCGACTCGATTCAGCCACAGTCTGTGGCCGATGCGCTTGCAGAGCGCATCGGGGGCCTAGTGGCCCCACTGGTACCGTATGCATACCACAGTTCTACCAAGAACATGCCTGGTACCATCGACGTGAGCTTTGACACGGTGCGAGCATTGGCCCAAGACATTCTCGAAGCGCTGGTGCGCAACGGTTCCCATAAGATACTAGTGATCGCTGGCCATGCCAGCTCCACCCACATGACCTCCATCAAACTGGCCTGCCATGAGATTACGGTCAAACACGATGTGCGGATCATGTTCCTCTCCGATTACGACCTGCTCCCAGAGCTGGCCGACCGTGAAGGATTGGATCCACATGATGGCCATGCAGGGGTGATGGAGACGTCGAGGGTCATGGCTGTCCGCCCCGAGCTGGTGGCAGAGCATAGACCCCCGGGACGATACGTCAGCCACGGGTATGAGGTGCTACGCAACCCCGAGACCTGCTTCCCCCTCGGAGTCGGTGGGGATCCTGCTGATGCCAATGGGGAACTAGGTTCGAGAGCAAACCAATTCGTGGTGGATCGGCTGGTGGACATGATCTCAACAAGATGGGGCATCTGAATGGAAGATAAGAGACTGGCGGCGGAGAAGGCCGTAGAATACGTGCGGGACGGCATGATCGTGGGGCTCGGTACCGGATCCACTGCATACTACGCCATCAAAGCGATCGGCAGACTGGTGGAGTCTGGCATGAAGCTGAGGTGCGTTGCCACTTCAAAGGCCTCTGAGGATCTGGCCCTCGAATGCGGCATCGAACTGGTGGACCTTGATCGGGTCGATATCATCGATGTCACCATAGATGGCGCCGACGAGGTCGACCCTGAAATGAGGCTCATCAAGGGACTTGGAGGGGCGCTTCTGCGCGAGAAGATCGCGGCCAACACAACCAGGACGCAGATCATCATTGTAGATCCTTCCAAGATCGTGGACCGATTGGGGACCAGATCACCGCTTCCGGTGGAGGTGTTGCAGTTCGGTCACCGTCACACTGGAATGGCGCTTGAAACGCTAGGTTGCCGTCCAGTGTTACGAGGAAACGATGATCCGTTCATGACCGATGGCGGGAATTACATATTCGACTGTCATTTTGACGGCATCGAGGATCCCAAAGGCCTGGATATGAAGATCAACGTCATCCCAGGCGTGGTTGAGAACGGTCTTTTCATAGGTCTGACGGACATTGTCATCATATCAGATCAGGGTCGTATCGAGGTCCGACAGATCAACGACTGAGATGCTCGCGCAGCTGGGAGATGTTGTCCTTTATCATCTCTGTGCGTTTCTCTTCTTCCCTTTCGATGGCGTCAACGATGCGATCAAAGGGAATGGTCAACTTATAGGAATGGACTGGACGGCCCTTCCCCTTTTTCTTAATGTCCCTCTTAATGACCCACTTGCGTCGCCTGAGTTCCTGCATGGCGATCGACACCTCCGGCTGCCTGAGGGCGGTGGAGGTCTCTATCTCGACAGACGTGGTCTCGATGCCGTCCCTAAGGTAGACCAACGTTTTGGCCACATTGCGCCTCATACTCGTGTTGACGAGGATCTCAACGAGTTGATCGTCCTCTCTTCTCCATATCTTCTTGCTCATGATAAGCAATAAATTTATGAGAGCGTCAATTATATATTCTTTTCTATATGATAATTTAGATGATTATATCATGCCATTCATGAAGCCAAGAGCGCAACGTCGCCCCGCACCTAATGAACAGCATTATCCCTCCAATGGAGGCCCCGCCGGCGACGCATATATAATACAGTGCTAATTCTTTAAATATGAAATGAGTATTAACGCACTTGTTCCCGTAGGTGATTGAAAATGAAGATGCCTAGGACCATCAAAACTTACTGTCCTCATTGCAAGGCCCACAAGGACCATGAGGTCGAGAGGGTAAAGAAGCGCAAGGCTAGCGAGATGAAGTGGGGGCAGAGGCGTTTTCGCAAGGTCACTGCCGGTTACGGTGGTTTCCCCAGGCCCAAACCTGAAGGTAGGGAAAAGCCCACTAAGAGGGTCAACCTCCGGTATCGATGCAAGACCTGCAAGAAAGCTCATCAGACACCCTGTTTCAGGGCCAAGAAGTTCGAATTGGAGTGATCCAATGGCTGGAAACTTTATCAAGATAAAATGTGTGGACTGCGGCAACGAGCAGACCGTCTTCAGCAAGCCCGCGACCAATGTCGCATGCAATGTTTGCGGCTCCACCCTGATCAAATCAAAGGGTGGTTCGGGCGAGGTCAAGGGCGAGCTCGTTGAGGTGGTCAGCTAGATGTCCAGAGGTCACGAGTTCCCCGAAGAGAGTGAACTCGTAGTGTGCACCGTCCAGAACGTCAAGAACTTCGGAGCCTTCGTCTCCCTCGACGAGTTCGAAGGCAAAGAGGGCTTCATCCACGTAAGGGACGTGGCCACGGGCTGGGTCAAGTACATAAGGGACCACGTCC
>JAUVWO010000031.1 GCA_030604065.1 Methanomassiliicoccales archaeon
ACTAACTCTGTCAGAGGTGTCCGTGCCCCCCAGTGATCGTATCCAGTCCCGCCGGGTGCAACGGGCCTGGGGCCCGGAATCCATTGAGGACATGATGAAGGGCCTGGACGAATTCTCAGAAGACGATCTGGCCAAGGCTATGGAGATCGGCGTCGAGGACGCAAAGGAACTGATCGCACGGATGCTGTGCCAGGGTGATCTGATGGAGCCCCGCGCAGGCCGTTACCGATTGGCGTGATCACACATAATCGTCTGAGTGCCAGTATTCCAGAGTATTGAATTCCTGGACGAAGCTTGGGCCCTCGTTGGGACCGTAGCTACCTGTTTCCACCGAGCACTGGAAGTAATAATAATAGTCCTCTAGGTGTTCGGCGTCACCATCATCGGTGTACTCGATAATGATGTCCGACCCGTGGACCATGAACCTATGGTTGACCGTGTCCACGGTCACGTTCTCGCCCCCCTCGTCAGTAGGTACATAGGTCTGCACCCAGCCATGGTTTCCAAAAACATCCCGGGAGGAGTCGTACAATATTCCCACTTGCAGCCACGCAGGTACTCCGGCCGCACGGGCGAGGGATATGTACAGCATCGCCTGCTCGTCGCAGTCCCCTTCGCCGCTTATGAGCGTCTGCCGGGCCGATTTAGGCTCCTCCGTGGTCAATATATCTGGATAGTCTATGTTCTCTACCGTCCAGTCGTAGATGAGCTCTAGGATGGTGGCCACATCGTCCTCATCGCCCACGATTTCCGCTGCCAGTGAAGAGATGTTGGGGTCGAGAGGGTCGATCATCCAGTGCCCGTTCAGGTACCAGTGCCGGCCCATGAATGTATGGGCCCATGTGGGCAGGTCGTCGACCGATCCAGACTCATCGGCATCGATGTCCCACCGCATGGTGCTGATATCGATCTGATAGGTGATGACGATCTGGACCGTATCGGCATCGTCAGGCCAGGCACCTGACCATTCAGCCCACGGCAGACCATATCGGGACGAGTCGTCATAGGACACTGAGCTCTGGAACAGCTCTAAATGCTGTTGTCCCTGTAGATCAATGGGTATCGGGAGGTCGATGGTCAGGTCGATTATGGTGCCGTCCTCGGGATCGACGGTCACGATCCTCTCGAAACTGTAGATAGCCTCTGTGGGCATGGTCTTGCCGGTGGCTCTATCAAAGAGTCCCTCAACCAGCTCCCCCACAAGGGGGTTGGTGACGATCATCAGCAGGAGCAGCAACGCTACCAATATGGCTGCCAAAGTGACCACTGTTCTCGCCATCTTGCCCATGAGCAGCCATCCCCCAGGGTGCTAATCAATCTTTCGAACCCGTTCCCATGGTCGATAGCGCCTCCTTGACCACCGAAGGGATCAGGTGCAGGTGCAGGTATCCATAGTAGGCTGCCAGCAGTACTGTGGCTGCGGCGAATGTCAGGTATCCCCAGGGTTCCATGCCTGTGAAGAACGGGATCATCAGCAGGCCGTATACCAGATGCAGCAGCACTGACTGACCGAACATCTCCCATGGGTATCCCCGGACCACGCCTACTGCGGTGGTGGTGCAGGTCCCCGCCTGCAGTAGCACGTACTGCAGGGCGAATCCGGCGAACAGCATGAACGCGATGACGTTGACCTCGCCCTCTAGGACCACGATTCCAGAGTAGATCGCCCCGAAGGCCATGGTGCTGCCCCAGCCCAATCCTAAGGCTAGGCCATAGAACAAAGTGTCCAGCCGCCTCTGGAATCGCTTGAGGTTCAATATCATGAGCTTCAGCGACTCCTCGAGCAGGATGAACATTAACAGGATCGGCAGGTACTCGATCGGGAACCATGATTCCAAGGTGAACACCAGTACGCCGATGACCATGCCCGCGGCTAGAAGCCCGAACACGTTGCGGTCGTCGAAATACGGTTTTTCCACCTTAGGGTATGTGTAGTTGCGCATGGTCCAGTACATCAACAGCAACGCCGGCGCTATTCCCGCTGCCCCTGCCATCAACATGTCATTGTTCATCTTCGCCGCCTCCTGTCCATCCGCTGCCGACGCTCCTGTTCGCAGTCGTCACCAAGTCTGATCTGTCGTGGATCGAGTTCCAATCGCTCGGCCAGTTTCATCATCTTTGGAGGGGGGCAACGCCAGCGCCAGAACCCGTGGGAGGCCCACTCCGATGCAAGATCCCGCTCCTTGCCGACCTTGGACAATGCTCTCTCCCATCGACCCACAAGGTCCTGGTGGCGGTGCCGGGTATGTTGCCACTCACTCTCCAGGCAGGATGCGCACATCCAGCATCCTACCCGCTCGTAGTCCTTTTCGTAAAGCTGATTGTAGGGCAACCCGGTCCACCAGATATAGGCCCACACTTCCATGGCCCGCCAGTCCCTGATCGGATTGAGTCGTACCTGGCCGGGTACATGGGGGTTGTTCTCCCTCAACCTTATTTGGGAGCGGTTGAACGATTCATAACGGCGATTCCCCTCAACGGTGACCACGCCCCGAGGAAAACGATCGGCCAACAGTTTGGCGATAGGCTCCAGCTTGCAGAAACGGCAGCACCAACGATCGTCCTTGGTCGGAGGTCCCCGCCTTCTCATCTCCCGCCAGAAATCCTCGTGGGGATGCGCGATGAGCATATCGGGCGCATACTCTCTACGGAACCGGTCCATATAGGCCCGTGACTCTGGGAATTCCAATCCTGTGTCGGCGTACAGGGCGGTCACCCGTTTGAATGCTTTGCTGGCCAGTACGAACGTCACCAATGAGTCCTTGCCCCCCGAGAACGAGACCGTGATCGGTAGACGCAGGTTCCCGACCACCGACCTCAGGTCCGAGATCGCTCTGGACTCCATTGCCCGTAGGTGTTCCATATTGGCCTCCACCATACGGGCCCAACGCACAGGGGGCGGCAGCGCCAGGGCGCCACGGCCGACCTCACGCAGTCGCAGCTCCCGGCCTGGCTCACAAACAGCCACCGCTGCCATCACCCTTTCGCCGGCGGTGGCTATCACTGGTTGTCCTGGTTGGTAACCAGTGGAAGATCGGACGGCTGTCGCGTCCACGGTCTTCCCGGCCAGATGTCCCGGGGGCGGTTCTAGCTCCACGGTGCCGCGGATCGCATGGTCTAACAGCATCCGGGCCCCGTCGATCTTGAGGTCCAGTCTGTGCTCCTGATCCAGCAGGTCATATCGCAGCACCCCGAACAGTCGGCCATCAACGATGACCTCATCGGTACGGTCCTCGCCAGCCATCTTGTTGAGCATGACCGTCCGCCCCCCCATGATCCGCCCGGTGCCGAAGTAATGGTCAAGAAGACGGTCTATTAGTCGGATGCTGCCTTCCATGGCCGGCCGCAGGTCCCCTGGTCTGGCGATATTCAGCTCCATGCCCGGGTCGCCGCAGGTTCCACATCTGGCGCCCATTACTGGTACATGGCACCGGGGGCACCAATACACAGTCTCCTTGCCGTGACCGAAGTCGGCCATGGGCAAGACCACACATCGAACTCGTATATATTGTTCGGGCTGGGACGCTCACCGCCGTTGTGATCTCAATGACATCAAGTTCTTTATACAAGAACAAACTAACAATCGCATTCGGGGAGAAGACTGCCTATGATAGATGAGTACGGTTCCATGATCATCCCGTCCGGGCGTAGACGAGTGTCGTTCAGCCCCACAGAAAGGCGCGAGATACTCATAGCAATGTCCGTCCTATCACTGGCATTCTTTCTCATACTGTATAGGGGGCTCCCCCTTGGATTTGCGGTGGCCATCGCTTTGGTGGCCACGATCACTGGTTTCCTGGCCCACGAGCTGGGCCATAAGTTCGTGGCCCAAAAATACGGGGCTTGGGCCGAGTTCCGCACCTTCAAGCTAGGGCTTGTGCTAGCCCTATTGATGGCTTTCACTGGATTCCTGTTCGCCGCCCCGGGGGCGGTGTACATCCAAGGCCGGATATCCAAACGTCAGAGTGCGATGATCAGTATAGCCGGCCCCGGGGTGAACATGGTCATGGCCGTGGGTTTCCTGGTCTTGTCGCTTATTGCAGGCGCTATCGGTCAGAGCGGCATAGGATTCGTGCTACAGACCATAGCCTACCTGAACGCCATCTTGGCGGTGTTCAATCTGATACCTTTCCCACCATTGGATGGTTCCAAGATACTCCCATGGCGTTGGGACATCTGGCTGGGTATGATCGTCGTAGGTGGCGTACTTCTACTTCTGAGCGGGGGGCACATCTCTTTCTGAGTACTCGTCGCAGGGGTAGCGCAGGTTCCTAAGGATGCTGCCCTCCCACTGCATGAGCTTGCCCGGGTTGAGGATGTTGTTGGGATCCAAGGCCCGCTTGATGGCGGCCATGGCTTCCAGCATTGTGATACGTTCCATCTGGAATGAGGGTGCCTTGGACATCCCCACACCGTGCTCGCCGGTGACGGTGCCTCCCAGTTCCACCGTGGCTTCGAATATCTCCATGACCGCTTTCTCTCCCCGGCGCCAGTTGTCGGCATCTGTGGGGTCGACCAGCATCTTGGTGTGCAGGTTGCCATCGGATGCATGACCGTAGGTGGCCACGATGACCCCGTGCTTGTCGGCGATCGACTGGTAGCGGGCCACTGCATCAGGTATCTTGGAAATGGGCACGGCCATGTCATCGGCTAGCGACACCGACGCCATGTGGGGCTTCAAAGCCGATAGGGACGTCATTATCGCCTTCCGGCTGGTGTTCCAACGGTTCATGGTCTCGATATCGCCTGTGGACTGGATGTCAATCGGGTTCAGCGCCCTGGCGATGGTCTCCACCTGCGCAAGTTTGACGTCGACGATCTCCGGCTCACCATCCACCTCGATCATGCACAGGGCCTCGCAGTCCGGTAACGGATCGCCAAGGGCCTTGTTGACCGCATCGATGGAGACCCGATCCATCAACTCCAGTGAGCTGGGGATCAAGGGTTTGGCGATGATATCGGAGACGCAACGGCCAGCCTTTTCTAGGGTATCGAAGGCGACCAAAACCATCTTGCGCATCCCCGGTAGGGGCGCTACTTTGAGCGTGACCTCGGTGATCACGCCTAGGGTGCCCTCGCTGCCACACATGAGACGGTCGATCTGATAGCCAGAGGCGTTCTTGAGGGTGCGGGTGCCGGTGCGTAGGATGTCGCCGTAGGCCATGACCACGGTGAGGCCGAGGACGTAGTCCCTGGTGGCGCCATACTTGATGGCCCTCATGCCTGAGGCATTGAGCGCCACCATTCCGCCTATGGTGCAGGCATCGGCACTGCCCGGGGTGGGGGGGAATGAGAACTTGTATGGTTTGAGTGCCTGGTTGAGCTTGGCATATATCACACCGGCGCCCACCACCACATATAGATCCTGAACCCTGATATCTTTGATCTGGTCCATACGGCACATATCCATGACGATGCCTCCTTCTATCGGCACCGCGCTACCGCAGAGCCCGGTTCCTCCGCCGCGAGGGATCACAGGGATGTGGTTGTCGTTCGCCAGATGCATGATCTCGGACACCTGTTCCGTAGTGCGTGGCTGCACCACCATATCAGGGGTTCGGTGAAAGATCGAGGCGTCGAAGCCATAGGTGTATAGCTCTGCGACCCTAGTGGAAAACCCATCTTCACCTACGATGTCCTTGACCCTGTTCAGTATACTCTGCTCTAAATCATCACCGACATCGAATCGCGGATTTGATTTAAAACCTTAATCCCGCGACCCAAACCAATCATCGCGGGTGATGGCCATGAGGACATCGTCACTATACCCATCGCCGCGGTGTCCGTGTCGACGCATGACCCCCTCACGAATGAATCCGGTCCTTTCGTAGCATCGTATGGCTTGGGCATTGTGGGCATCGGTGAACAGCTGTACCCTGACCATCCCCAGCTCCATGAAGCAGTAATCCAACACCATGGTCAGCGCCTCCCTGCCGTAGCCCTGGGACCAGCAATCCCTCTCGCCAATGATGATGCCTAGATCAAGGGTGCGCTCGATCCAGTTCGGCCTCACGATGCCCACGTTGCCGATGAGACGACCCTCCAGGGTCTCGAGGCACAGCACGATATCGCCCCCAGGTCTATCCTGGGTTCTGAACCAGTCCTCCTCACCCATAAGTCCCATCGGACCCCTCGCCTGCAGGTACCTTGTCACCTCGGGATCATTGAACCAGCGTACGAACGTGGGCAGATCGAAGCGTTCCGGTCGTCTCAGCCGCAACCGTTCACCCACGATCATAACGGCCCCTCCTTGTTGATCAGGGCCATGATCATTGTGTCCTTGAATTCACCCAGGTGGATGTGGTCTTCGGCCATGATGCCCTCCACTACGAGGCCGGCTTCTTTCATCAACGGGATAAGGTACGACCCCTTGGGCAGGAAGAAGGTCAATCGATGCAGGTTCAGGCAGCCGAATGCGTACTCTGCCATGCGGGCCATGCTCTCGACCTCGATCTCTCCTTGCAGGCGCGCCTCGCCTATCAGCATGCCCACATTCGATCGGGCCTGGCGCTGGGCCAGTCCCTCCAGCCAGATCAGCCCGGCAGGGTCGTCCCCGGACATGATCATGAAGCCCCGGTCACTGTCAATGGCCATGCTCTCAAGCCGTCGTTGACACTTGGCCTCCGAGGTGGCGGCCAGCAGATCCCCTCGGGCCAGATCGGAGACCGTTCTGGGCTGGTTGTACCAACGGTAGAGATGAACGACATCTTCTTCCTCCAGTGCCCTTAGCCATACCCGGGACGGATCCATGTGGACGACATCCCCTGTCGCAGATATAGGGTTTTGCAGCCTTGGGGTGCGCAATGGTAATAAGTGGTGAGCCTGATTCGACGGCCATGGATGCCAAGATCGTGCTGCTGGGCCCTCCAGGTTCAGGAAAGGGTACCCAGGCGGCTATACTTAAGGAGAGACTTGGTTTCACTTTGATCTCCACCGGCGACCTTCTTCGAGAGGCCGTCAGGTTGCAGACGCCTCTGGGCATCAAGGCCAAGGAGTTCATGGACGCTGGCAAGTTAGTGCCTAACCAGCTGGTGGTGGACCTCATAACCGAGAAGGTGAACAGCTTGAACAGTGGATTCATACTAGATGGGTTCCCCCGTAATATCGACCAGGCCGAGGTGCTGGAAGGGATCACGGAGATAGATGTGGCCATCAACCTGGATGTTGACGAGGATGAGCTGGTGGACCGGTTGACCAAGAGGCGCACCTGCAAGGAGTGCAACGCCGTGTTCCATCTGATGTTCAAGCCCCCTGCAAATGAAGGGGTATGCGATAAGTGCGGCGAGGATCTGTATCAGCGCAGTGACGACACCGAAATGGTGGTGCGTAATCGGTTGAAGGTATATCATGACAATACCTTCCCCCTCATCCAACACTATGAGGCCAAGGGCAAGCTGGCCAACGTGTCTGGTCGGGGCAGCATTGAGGACATATACCATCGCATGGTGCGGGTCATCGACACCCTCTGAGGGAAACCTTAATACGAGGTGAGGGATTCACCCCACCTACAATAGCCCCGTAGTGTAGCGGTCAATCATGTGGGATTCTGGATCCCGCGACGGCAGTTCGAATCTGCCCGGGGCTACCACTTTTCCTCAATCATACGTGGCTACTCGTCCCATTCGTCCAACTTGTACTTGCCAAGGGTGAGATTCTTCAATACACCTTCACCATCCTCGGGCCCTCTAGATATCAGTACATCGCCAGGCTCCAGCACGGTCTTCTTCTCGGGACCGTATTGGAAGCGGTCGCCTTTCTTGATGGCGATGATCCACATGCCACACTTGCTGGGCAACTTGATCTCACCGAGCTCTCTGCCGACCAGGTCGGAGTCCTCCGACACGGTAGCGGTGGTGATTATGACCTCTGATTCCATGACGCTGAGGTAGATGACAGGATGCGGCTCGACGTCCCTGAGTATGACGTCGGCTATCTGCATGGCGCCATCTGATATCTCCTCGACCGACTTGGCGAGGCGCACCAGCAGCAGGGCCTTGGTCATGTCTCCCTCCTCGAACCCGCGGCGCATGGCCTCGGTCTGGAAGTCATTGGTCAGCTCATTCACGTGGTTCTCCAGGAACATGACCTCCTCGGCGATGTCCCGGTTCTTGTATATGAGGGATGAATAGGCCAGATCGATCATGAGTTCGGAGGTGTCCTTGAGCTCCAGCAGCATGTCCTCAAGTTGGTCCATCAGTCGTCATCCTCCGGCCACGGGTGCTCCGCGGCGGCGTACGAGCGCAATCGCTCGTAACCGTCCTCAGTGCCCCTGACGATGAGCAGGTCCTTTGCTTTGAGTTTGACATCCCTATCGGGGTCGTAGATCCAGCGCTTCATCCTCTTGATGGCTATGATGCGCATGCCGGTCTCTGACTCCACGCCCAGGTCGCCAATGACCCGATTGACCATGTCCGAGCGCTCGCTCAGGTGGGTCATGCGGATCTTCTCTTCCGCTTCGCGAAGCATGGTCGAGAAGAACGGACGCTCGCCCACATCGACGTTCAGGAGCTTGACGATGTCCCCGGCAGCATTGGACATGACCCCGGCCGCCGATGCCACCTGCAGCAACCCGGACAGCTTGATGGCGTCGTCCATGGTGCGAGCGGCCATCATGGCCTTGATCCGGATCCCATAGTTGAGCGTGTTAATCTGACACTCAAGATCTTCCACTTCCTCAGCTATCTCGCGACTATCAAATATAATGGCCGCATAGGCCAGGTCTACAATGACCTCGGAGATGTCCTTCATCTCGGTGAGCAGTTCCCTGACGCTCTTCTCCACGTTGTCTATCCGCTGAAAACACTTGCGCCGACTCAATCAGACCACCTCGGAGATGGCAGTCTACAGCTGGGCTCTCCTTCGTCGTCAGAATCCGTTTTCAATTCGTACTACACCACGCTGGGACCGCACACGACTCTGGCGGCGCCCTATCCTCTATTCGGAGTTGGTTATTTATATGTTACAGCGAGACCCTTCGAGGGCAAAGCCGAGCGATCTTTCATGGAAAGCCTCCAAGGAAACCCACGACTCAGGTCGTGGGATGAATCGGAGCATAACAAAATGTCAATGAAACTAATGAGATATTGTGCAAAGGACGATCATCATCCATATCCCCGCTGAAGAAGGGATCGTCGATATCATCGAGATCGTCAGCCAGCTGTTCGATGCAATAACCTTGGAGAAGCTTGTGTCCGTAGAGAGAAGTGTCACGGGCATAGGTTCGACCGAGCACTCGGCAACTGGGCTTTCGGCCAACTTCAACGGTTCGTTGATCACAAGGTTGAAACTCTATGGAATGCTGCGGTCCACATCGACGCACGGTACACCAGCCAGAAATGCTCCAGATGCGAAAACATCGATAAGAGGGCCCGTTCCGGTCGGCGATACAGATGTGTCAACTGTGGTTTCGAACTCCACGCCGATCTGAACGCTTCGAGAAACATCGCCAGCCTCGGTATGTCTAAGGCTGTCAGGCTCTTCGTCAACGAGCCGAATGTAGCGAGTTCTATTTTCGGACACTCTGAAGCACCTCAGTTACAATCCCTGTTCTTCAGGGCGGGTAGTTGACAGACATCTTTCATATATACTACGGGTTCTTCATCTGCACGGAGGCAGGCGCATGGGGCGGGGCGTAAACGGTTTCATGGCCCGAAACTCTCGGGTCTTCAAGATGGGTTTCCTTGCCCTAGCGATCTCATCTGGAGGAGACCTCATCGCTGGTGCCACCTTGGGCTACATGACCGACACCCTGGCGCTGCTCCCAGGCCTGATGATCCTGATACCTGCGGCCATAGGCATGCGCGGTAATATATTCGGGGCACTGGGCTCCCGATTGGGGACCAGCATGCATATGGGTACCTTCGAGCTGTCGCTGCGTAAGGGGGGGATAATGCGTAGCAACGTCCAAGCCTCATTGTTGCTCACGGTGATAATGAGCTGCGCCATGGGCTTCTTGGCCCGAGGCGTGAGCCTGGCCTTCGGAGTGGACAGCATATCGGTGTTGGATTTCGTTTTCATATCGGTGCTCGGGGGTATCCTGGCCGGCTTGGTGCTCCTAGGGTTCAATATACTCATTGCCAGGATGGGGTTCCTGCGCAACTGGGACATCGACAACATCTCCGCGCCACTGATCACCGCCGCCGGAGACATTGTCACCCTGCCAATGTTATTCCTCTCCGCCTGGTTCGTCATGGGGGGTCTGACCACCATGGTGGACATCGGGGCGATGCTGTTCACACTGCTAGCCCTCCTGCTGGTCATGATGGCTTACACCAGCAAGGGTGATGATGCTCGTCGCATCCTGTACCAGAGCGCTCCGGTGCTCACTCTATGCATATTAATGGACATGGGCGCAGGCATAACCGTTGAGAATCATCTGGAGGCCATCGTTGCCCTCCCAGCGCTCATAATCCTATACCTGCCGTTCTTGAACGAGGCCAACGCGTTGGGCGGGATACTTACCTCACGTCTGGGGTCCCAGCTGCATATGGGTCTCATGAGGCCTAACAGGTTTCCCGATGCCATTGCCAGGGAGAATTTCCGGATAATCTATGTTTTCTCGTTGGTGATATTCCTGGTCATCGGGGTGGCCGCAGAACTGGTAGCTTCGGCCATGGGCATGGCCTCGCCCGGCATGGGGTACATGATCGCCATATCATTCGTGGCCGGTCTCCTGACCATCAGTGTGCTTAACCTCATTGGGTATTACGTTGCCATGGTGACCTATCGGCTGCGCCTCGACCCCGATGACCACAGCATCCCGCTGACCTCATCATCCATCGACCTGGTTGGAACGTTGTTCTTCATTGGCATGATCATGCTCCTGGGCATATAGGAAAACGTTATAGACGCATCGCTCATAACCGGAATGAGGAATTATCATGATCGATCGGGACGAGATCCTCGCCACGCTGGAGGGCTATGAAACCTCCAAGGCCAAGATAGGGGTAATCGCTTCTCATTCCGCCCTGGATGTCTGTGACGGCGCCCAGTCCGAGGGCCTCCGGACCCTTGCGATCTGCCAGGCTGGTAGGGAGAAGACCTTTGCCAACTACTTCCGCGCCGTACGCGAGTCCGACGGCAGCCTGCGACGAGGTATGGTGGACGAGGTCTTGGTGCTGGATCGATTCAAGCAGGTGATGGAGATCCAGAGGCAGAAGGCCCTGATCGAGGACAATGTGCTGTTCATACCCAACCGATCGTTCGTCTCATACTGTGGGATCGATGCAGTGGAGGACGACTTCACAGTGCCCATGGTGGGAAGCAGAAACCTGCTGCGCTCCGAGGATCGCGGCGGTGAGAAGGACTATTATTGGCTTCTGGAGCAGGCCGGGATGCCCTATCCCCGCAAGATCACCGACCCCCAGGACATCGAGGACCTCACTATCGTGAAGCTGCATCATAAGCAGAAGATCTTGGAACGAGGATTCTTCACCGCCTCCAGCTATACGGAGTATCGGGAGAAGGCGGATGAGCTTATCCGGCAAGGCGTCATCGATCAGGAGTCACTCGACGGCGCCCGTATGGAGGAATATATCATTGGCCCTGTGTTCAATTTGGACTTCTTCTATTCCCCGCTGGAGGATCGAGGTGAGCGCATCGAGCTCCTGGGGATAGACTGGCGTTTTGAGAGTTCATTGGACGGCTACGTGAGGCTGCCCGCGGACCAGCAACTTAACCTGGTGGAGAGTCAGGTGCTGCCCGAGTACACCGTCTGCGGTCACAACTCTGCCACTCTTAGGGAGTCGCTGCTTGAGCGCGCTTTCGTGCTGGCTGAGCAGTTCGTTGACTGCACCAAGCGTCTGTACGATCCGGGCATGATCGGCCCCTTCTGTCTGCAGACCTGTGTGGACAAGGACATGAACTTCCACATCTATGACGTGGCCCCACGTATCGGAGGAGGTACCAACGTGCACATGGCGGTAGGTCATCCGTATGCTAACGCCCTATGGCGTCGAGAGATGTCCACTGGTAGGCGTCTAGCCATGGAGATCCGCCGAGCCATAGAAGAAGGGCGTCTCGACGAGATCGTATCCTGATTGGGACATATAGATAAAAAGGATGAGCCAGCAACATACTGGCCCTCCTTTTTTTATAGATAATCTTTATAATCGAGAAAACTATAGCCCCAAAAGCACCCGCATCTCATCAGCACATGTAATGCTGTACGCGAGGGAGGGAACATATGCATAATGAATGGACTTTAAAGATATTCTCAGGGATCATAGTGTTGGCACTGGCCCTGTCCTGTCTGGTAATACCGGCGGGATCGGCGGTTGCCGCAACCTCAGAGGATTCTGTGATCAATTTCAATGTGATCGATGAGGACAGCGACCCTGTGGTAGGCGCTTCTTTCCAGTTGTTGAACGTCCACAGTGCGACCCCGATCGACTCAGGCACAACCAGTGCTGGAGGCGTGGGTGTGGCCTCGGCTGACCCTGGCTACTATGAATTGATGGTCTCCGCTGATGGATACTACACCACCAGCACGATGGTCGAGTACGACGGGCTGGTCAACGTCTACACGGAGATCACCATGGACAGTATGGTGACCAACGCCACTTTGCAGGTGAACGTGACCAACGCTGGCACAGGGTTTGACTACATCGTCATCGATAATGGCTCCCATGCGGGCGTGGTCGTCGCTATGAGCAATGCGACCGGCAACACCACAACCATCAACCTCGCCAGCGGGAACTACACACTCATAGTGGGTGCTGATGAGAAGGTCACTGGATCAAGGGACGTCTCCATCGTTAATGGCACCAATAATGAGACCGTGGATCTTGTCAGTGGTGTCACGGTCTCTGGATACGTGATCATGGATGACAGCAGTATACCTACAGGCATCACCGCTTACCTGGTGTCCAAGAACACCAGTCTGGCCACCGATGCCCGTGTCATCGAGGGTGACATCAGTGGCAACCGCTTCGAGTTCGATACGGCTGAATCCGGCGAGGATTACTGGCTGTTCGTGGACGCCGATGGCGCCCTGATGTATGTGAAGGACGTGACCGCCTCCAGCAGCTCCCTGGGTACTATTATCCTTGGAGGGCAGGGGGATCAGTCCGACATCTTCAACATGACCTTTGATGGATGGGGCGGATTCCTATTCGAGAGGAATGTCCTTCGACAGTTCGATGATTCCTTTCCCGGCATGTCCTATGCCGACCTGCCGATGAGGATGCAGATCGATCTCCTGTACGGTAACGGTGACGGTACCGCCAATGCGGCCGAGGTCGCCGCTTGCTTCGATTACGTGGACTCCTTCGGTCCCGCAGACGTGCTGACCGAGGACCTGCTCGAAGTGAACGACACCTACTACAAGGTCGATGGCGATCTGGTCACCGAGGACTATGACAGCATCATCGGGGCGATCAACTCCACCGATGACATCACCACCGCGTCCACCGCTGACTTCATCGCGGTCGGCACCATAGATGATGGTGGCACTTACTATCTTGGAGATCTTTGGGCCTCTATGTCCACATCTTCCGAGTTCATCGCCAAGTACTATAACCTGGTCTTAGTGGACGGCTATGAGCTGACATCCAACTCCAGCGCTTACGGTGTGGTCAGTGGATACACCACTGTGAATGTGGCCTACGGGTCTGCGTTCACATCCGATCATGTCACTATGGAGTTCCAGCAGTCCAAGATGCCCGATGCCTATGGCTCGGTCGTGGATGGCAACAACACCTTCGCTATGACCAACGGCACCGACGTTCTCTATTACATAGTGGGCAACGGTACTGAGGTCGAGTTCAACTCGGCTGATTCATATGATCCCAACCTGAACCCGCTGAACTTCACCTGGGACTTCGATGACGGCAGCAGTGCGGTCTCCACCATGGAGACCTCTGTGATCCATGAGTTCACCCAGCCTACCGCCGATGGTTACAACGTCACTCTCACTGTGACCGATGTTGCCGGTCTCGCCAACGAGACCAGCATGATCGTCAAGGTGGACGGCGTAGTGCCCGAGTCGATGATCAGCTCTGATAAGGACATCACCAGCGGTGCCATGACCGTGGATCAGAACGAGGTGGTCACCTTCAACAGTACTGCCTCTCTGGACATGATCTGGAATGAGACCGGGTATGATGGCGTGATCAAGATCGTCACCTGGGACTTCGGTGATGACACAACCATAACCAAGGTCTATGGTGAAGATATGAACGTGACCCATTCCTGGGCCGAGGCCGCTACCTATGATGTGGTCCTCAACGCCACCGATGGCGGCGGTAACTACATGACCGCCGATGTCGAGGTGACCGTCAACGACATAACTCCGCCCGAGGCGAGGTTCACCATACTGAACGGTACCTGGGTCCAGACCAACACCGCCCAGGAGAATCAGACCCTGTGGTTCAACGCTTCCGCGTCCACCGACGATCACACCTCCACCGAGAACCTGACATTCGTCTGGTCCTTCGGTGACGAGACAG
>JAUVWO010000016.1 GCA_030604065.1 Methanomassiliicoccales archaeon
CACGATGTGCTTGGTAGCGTTGGCACAGATGAAGAACATATACCCTCCGCCGCCAGCACCGGATATCTTGCCACCGATGGCACCTTTCTCACGAGCTGTGCGGTACAAAAGGTCGATGTGCTCGTTGGTCACCGCGCCGGTGAATCGCTTCTTATGCTCCCAACCCTGATGCAGCAGCTCCCCCATGTGGACTATGTCACCCTTCATCAGCGAGTGCCTCATCTCCAGAGCCAAGGCCTTGGCGCCGTCCAGAGCGGTCATGACCGCCCCCTCGCCACGGCGGACGTTGTCGCTCTGGTCCATGATTATGTTGCCCGAGTCCCGGGTGCGCCCGGTGTAGCACAGCAGGAAGTTGTAATGCAGCTCGTTGACCACATCGTCCTTGACCCTCAATGGCGTGACCACGGTGTCGTCGTTGCGGAACTCCATGAAGTTGAACCCGCCAAAGGTGGCCGCGTACTGGTCCTGCTTGCCGCCCCGCAATAGGAGCTCCTCCCGCTCCAGCACGTAGGCCAGCTTGGCGATCTCATACTGCGATAATGGTATGTTCAACCAATCGGCCACCGCACCGATGATGGAGACGATGACGGTGGATGAGCCGCCCAGCCCCGAGCCAGGAGGGGCGTCAGTGTGGACCAGCATATCGAACCCCCGGTCCACCTGGAAATGATTCAGCACTGCCTTGACCAGATCGAGGTTGCCATCGTAGTCCAGTGGCCCGGTTGCCCTCCATTCCTCCACCTTCCCGTAGTCCTGGGACATGATGCGGATGTCCTTGTCGTCACGGGGTATGATGGTGCAGTACGCATACCGGTCGATGGTCGTGCTGAGCACCGCACCGCCGCGCATATCGCAATAAGGGGACACATCGGTGCCGCCTCCGGCGAAGCTGAGTCGTAGGGGAGCCTTGCTGCGTATCAGAACCCGGTCCATGGCCATCCCTACTATGTAGGATGACTGAATATTTAGTTACTCTTGGGCCTGGGCCAGTTGCTCACCAGGATGGCAAGGCAGATCAGTGCCGCCCGGAGGCGGTGGCCCAGTTGGGATACTCCGAAAGCACGATGATCGCCAGGTCGATGCCGAACACCACCTCGAGCAGCGGGATCAGCGCCGATGCCGTGCCTCCATCTTGCGCAGACCGGCGTTATAGGCCAGGAACGCCACCCCAGAACATAGTACGCCGTCATACAGCCGTTGGCCGCCCCCATGGCGTTCACCTCGGTGCTGCGGGTGAACAGCAGGGCGACGACCGTCAGGATGAGAGAGGTCTCCACGATCACCGCGGTGGTGACCCCCAGCACATTGCTCTCCCGCACCATGACGTTCTTCTGGAACACGATGAAGAACGCCCATATCAAGCCGGTAGAGAAGGCGATGAGGCTGCCCAGGAAATTGCCGCTAGCCAGGGTCGACAGGTCGCCCTCGGTGGCCACCAAGGCCACTCCGACCACACCGATAGCGATGGCCGCTGCCACCCGGCGATCGATGGTCTCGTGCAGCACCGCGGAAGCAACTATCGCCACGAATATCACATTGATGTCTATCAACAGCATGGTGTTTGTGGCAGTGGTCAGCTCGAGCGCCAGATGCTGGAACAGATAGCCACCGCGTTCATCAGGGCAATGGCAATGACCGTGCCCTGCAGGAACGATCGACGCTCCGCCCTCCGCAATGATATGGATGCGGCAAGCAGGACCGTGGCCCCCAATGCGAAACGAAGGGCGGTGAACAGAACCGGGTCCATGTTGTCCACCCCCAGCTTGGCTGAGACGAATGATGTCCCCCATAGGAAGCTAGCAGGACCACATAGCCTGTGTGCTTGTCCATTGCGCCCATCGCACCACCATCACTCGAGTGTACGACCCCTATGCTCACCGGACATGACGCGGACGCCTTCGGCCAGCACACAATCGGTCAGCTTCACCCCTGAGCCGATGACGCATCCTGGTCCCAGAACCGATCCCTCGATGATGGCATCGGCGGCCACCTCGCAACCATCCAATACCAGTGCCCGGGTCAATCTGGCTCCAGCTCCGATCCTCACATCGCCACCCAGCACTGCCCGGTCAAGGATGACGCCAGCGGCCACCGTGGCCGAACCGTCGATGTGCACCCCTCCGATGACCATAACCCCCTTCGAGACATCAGCGGCCCCGGCACGCTCAGCCATAAGCAGGTTGGCCTCCAGCAGGTCAGCAGGACGACCGATGTCCTTCCACAGGCCCTCAAGCCGATGGCCGTACAGGGCCATGCCCCGCTCAAGCATGTCTGGGAACAGCTGTTTGGAAAAATCGTACTTGGTGTCCTCAGGCACCAGATCGAGGACATGGGGTTCCAGCACATAGATGCCTGCGTTGATGAGATTGGAGAACGCCTCCTCCGATAGGGGCTTCTCCTTGAACCGTTCGATGCGTCCATGTTGGTCAAGACCTACGATGCCGAACGCCGTCGGGTCCTCTACCTCGGTGAGGGCTATGGTGACCTCGGCCTTGCTGCGGCGGTGGAAAGCGACCAGCTCTGCCATGTCCACGTCAGCCAGCACGTCACCCGAGCCTACAATGAACGTGCCATCGACCTTGTCCTGGAGCAGCTTCACCGCTCCGGCGGTGCCCATGGGCTCCTCCTCGAACGAGAACACGATGTCGAGGCCGTACACGCCACCGTCCCTGAAGGTGCGGACCATGTCCATGTGCCGATACCCACAAGCCAAGTACGTCCTGGCCACCCCTGCATCCGCCAGCGCACGCAGGAAGTACTCGGCGCAGGGACGCCCCAGGATCGGCAGCAGCGGCTTGGGTATGTTATTCGTAAGCGGTCGCAGGCGGGTTCCCTTGCCCCCCGCCATGATTATCGCCACGTCCACTTTCACCTCAACACCCAATTTGGTTTAAGTCCTCCATCCGATAAAAAATGCTTCCCCGCTCCGGTGGAACAATGGAAATAATGGTATCGGCATCCTACGATGGTTGGTTGCGGCATGCGGATCGTCACCTACACTAAGAAGTACCATCAGGTGATCGGAGGGGTGGAGACCACCACTAGGAACCTATGCCAGGGTCTGGTGGCCCTGGGCTAGACCGGGGCGGTGACGGTGTGCTCAGAGTACGAGCGACGGTTGCTGCTGGACGACTTCCCATTCCTAGAGAGCATGCAGACCATCACCCCTTGTGTGCGATCCATCGAACTGGGAGGCAAAAGGGAAAGAGAGCGGGACCTGCTTTTCGTGGGACGGTTGGAGGAGTGCAAGGGCCCAGCACGTCATCGGAGCGGTGGCGGCGCTCCGCGACCGCGGGGCGGGAGCGCGCATCGTTGGTCGTGGAGACCACCGGGGGACGCTGGAAACACTGGCCCGCGAAATGGAAGTTGACGACAGGATCACGTTCCTGGACCGTCTGGACGATGATGCCCTAAAAAGGAGTACCGTAACGCTCTGGCCCTGATGCTGACCTCCAATGCAGAGGCCTATGGCATGATGGTGGCCGAAGCTCTGGCCCAGGGCACTCCCGCCATCGTGTCCGACATTACCGCCCTGCGTGAGGACGAGCCGGGCTGCACGGTGATAGAGGCCAGCACCAAGGGCGTGGCACAGGCGGCAGTTGCGATCTTGGACGAGTTCCCACAGGTGGGGCCGTTCAACGACAAGGTGCTTGGACCTGAGGACTGGGCTCGGAGGTTCGAGGACGTTTACCGCGAGGTCATCGATCAGGCCGATGGATGAATGTCACCATCCACCGGATTCCTGGGCAGGGTGCGATCCACGATCTTGGGCATACCTGGCGCCCTGTCCATCGATCTTGGGTCCATGCATTTTCCGTGCATGGGATGTCCCACGAAATGGCGGGTCTTTTCGATGCGTGCTACAATAAAGCTACCGGTACAGGCGGACGACGTTGTCCTCTTTGCGGGCATTGATGTTCCTGGCCACCGGTTCGCACTTGGCCCTCATGAAGTAGGCGATCGGGCGAACATCGGTGTCCGAAAGGGACTCGAAGTTGGCCATGCCCTTGGCGACAACCAGGTCGGTGCACTCGATCTGCTCCCGCACCGATTCGTCCATGATGTCCAGGTCCACACCGATGGCGAAACCGCCGGTGTCCACCATTTCATCGAGGACATCGTCCAATCCTACCCTGATCGCATCCTCGGCAGTGACGTCAGTGAGTATCGGCCGTCCTTTGACCATCCCGGTGACACGTGCGCCAAAGGATTGTATCTCTCTTATCAGCAAGCGGTCGAACACCGACTCGCCGCAATTATCGAACAGATACAGCACCCGGCCGGCCTCTTGCAGGATCTCGCTCACCTGGGGCAGGTCGTTGACATCCAGCCCCTGCGCCAGGATGCCGTCGAATCGCGACAGCAGTGCCTCCGGATGGCGCATGGCCAAATTGCCCCCGAAGTCCAGAACGTTTCCCGCGATAGCACAGAGGGCCGCTGCTTCCAGGGTGTCGTTGGCCTTCTCGACGAACTCCTCCGCCCTCTGATATAACATGCCCGCAACCTCGTCGCTACGAAGCTTGAGCTCGTAGTAGGGATCGTCGACGCCGATCAGCTTGTAGGCGCGTGCGTGGACCTTGGTTGCCAGGACGGCCGAGTTAGCATCGTGGAACTCCCGGGCCAGGATGGTGAGTCCATCCTCCATCACCTGCTTGCGAACATCGGCGCCGACCAGGTCGGTCTGGAACAGCAGCCGGTTCAGCAGACATGGTGGGCACTCGGGCTCCATACGCATACTCTCGGATGCCAGGGGTGACGTATATACTGTTTCCCAAATCTGGCTCAGCCTAGGCGCGACTCGATGATCCGCCGCATGATCCCTGTGACATCCAAGCCTCCATATGAACGGGCCTCGGTCCGCCCGGGACTGGCATTGGATACCGCAGCGACGATGGCATCGGTGTCGGTGCCGACCAGCACATTCCAACCCTCGTCCACGGTCTCGGTCCATTCGGTCTCGTTGCGCATGGTCACACAGGGCACTTGGAAGGTGTAGGCCTCCTTCTGCACCCCGCCGGAGTCTGTCAGCACCACTCGAGCATAGCGCTCCAGCGCGGTGAAGGTGATGAAGTCCAAGGGCTTGACCAGTCTCACATCGGCACGGCCCTCCAACCGATCGAGCATGCCGATGCGTTCCAGCATGGCCCTGGTACGGGGATGCACCGGGAACACCACTGTGCCATCAAGGCTGGAAAGGGCGTCCACGATGCCTCTTAGTCTGATCGGATCATCCACGTTCTCCTGACGGTGGGCGGTGACCAGTACATACTCACCCCGGGACACGTCGAAGCGCTGAAGTCGCTCCTTCCCCAACCTCGGCTCCAGCTCCAGAAGCGCCTGCACCATCACATCCCCAGTGACGTGCACGCCTTCCCTGACCCCCTCTCCGGACAGAATGTCCGAGGAATGTTGGCTGGGGCAGAACAGCAGGTCGGACACATGATCGGTGAGCACCCGGTTGATCTCCTCCGGCATGTTACGATTATAGGAGCGCAGTCCCGCCTCCACGTGGGCTATGGGGATGTGCAGCTTAGCCGCGGCCAAGGCCGCGGCCAATGTGGAATTGGTATCGCCATAGACCAGCACCATGTCCGGCCTGTCGACCATCAGACGCTCCTCGATGCCCGTCAGCATCCTGCCGGTCATGGCCCCATGAAGCCCGGAGCCTATCTCCAGGTTCACATCGGGATCTGGTATGCCCAGATCCTCGAAGAACGCCTGGCTCATCTCGTAGTCGTAATGCTGGCCGGTGTGCAGTATCTGGTGCTGATGATAGGGGCTCAACTCCCGGTGGACCGGGGCCAGCTTGACGAACTGAGGTCTGGCACCGACCACGGAAAGAATGTGCATGCCTCATCATCGACCACGATTTATATATAACCCGAGTCTGACACTTGGCGAGTTGAAAGCCTATCTCGCGCTGATCCCGTTCATTCTCACGACCCCGATCGCATTCTCACTTAGCTGAAGGACGTTTTCATAGGGCGTCGCTAGTCGATCGACCGAATGTAGCGTCAGAAATGACAGTTGCAAGCTCTTCCTCTTCAGAGGGGGTGATTGACTTCAAGCTATCCGTGGTGATGGTGGCACAATTATTATTCCAGAACCCGTTTCCAGGACGGGTATCATGTCGGACTCGGTAACCCTTCGTGTGGCCAGGGCCAACCATCAGTCGGAGGTTGGGCTGGGAAGAGCAAGGATCGATCTCAAGACCCGCATCGACCTCGACCTGGAGGTCGGCGACGCCATCGAGATCGTCGGCAAGAACAGCACCTGCGCCAAGGTGTTCCGGGCCACGCCTGAGGACGAGGCCAAGGGGATCGTTCGCATCGATGGTATGATCCGTTCCAATGCGGGAATCTCCATCGGCGAGAAGGTCACGGTGCGGAAGGCGGACACCCAGCCGGCCATGCGGGTGGTGGTGGCGCCCAAGATACCAGACGATAAACGGGTCAAGTTCGGCCCAGGGGTGGAGGAGCTCTTCCAGAAGGGACTATCGTCCCGGCCGCTGATGAAGGGGGACGAGATCATCATACCCAACATCGCCTTGATGGGCGGCTTCGTGCCGTTCTCGGTGGTGTCCACCCAGCCAGCTGGCGTGGTGATCGTGGGGCCGCAAACCGAGATGGTGGTCAAGACCGAACCGGTGGGCGACCGGCCCGTCTCTGCACCGTCGGTGACCTATGACGATGTCGGCGGCCTAGAGGATCAGCTCAAGCGGGTCCGGGAGATGATCGAGCTTCCCCTCAAGCACCAGGAGCTGTTCGACCGTCTTGGCATCGATCCCCCCAAAGGGGTGTTGCTTTACGGCCCTCCAGGCACCGGCAAGACACTGATGGCCAAAGCTGTGGCCAACGAATCTGGAGCGAGCTTCTACTCCATCCAGGGGCCGGAGATCATGAGCAAGTACTTCGGTGAGAGCGAGAGCAAGCTTCGCGAACGGTTCGAGGAGGCGGAGAAGAATGCGCCATCCATCGTGTTCATCGATGAGATCGATTCCATCGCCCCCAGGCGGGAGACGGTGAAAGGCGAGGTGGAGGCCCGGGTGGTCGCCCAATTGCTGACGCTGATGGACGGGTTGCAGGGCCGGGGTCAAGTGATCGTGATCGGCGCAACCAACCGAGAAGACGCCATCGACCCAGCGCTCAGACGCCCAGGACGATTCGATCGTGAGATAGTGATAGGGGTGCCGACCCGCGACGGGCGCAAAGAGGTCTTGGAGATCCACACACGCGGCATGCCTCTGGACGAGGATGTGGACCTGGATCGTCTCGCCACAATAACCCACGGATTCGTGGGTGCCGACCTGGCCGCCCTGGCACGGGAGGCGGCCATGCACTGCCTGTCACGGATCATCCCGGAGCTTGACCTGGGCAAGCCCATACCCACTGATATGCTATCCGTCATGAGGGTGACCGCCGAAGATTTCAACATGGCTCTGAGGGAGGTCGAGCCCAGCTCCATGCGTGAGGTGCTGGTCGAGATACCAGAGGTGGCCTGGGATGACGTGGGCGGCCTGGAGTCAGTGAAACGAGAGCTGCGTGAGGCCACCGAGTTGCCCTTGACCCACAAGGAATCGTTCCGCCGTCTGGGCATACGACCGGCCCGCGGGGTGTTGCTATATGGACCTCCAGGAACGGGAAAGACGTTGCTGGCCAAGGCTGTGGCCAACGAGTCTGGCGCCAACTTCATATCAGTCAGGGGGCCAGAGGTCATGAGCAAATGGATGGGAGAGAGTGAGAAAGCGGTGCGCGAGGTGTTCAAGCGGGCCAAGCAAGTGGCGCCGTGCATCGTATTCTTCGATGAGATCGACTCCATCGCTCCGGTCAGGGGCGGGGGCGATGGTGGCAAGGCCACCGAACGAGTGGTCAACCAGCTGCTCACCTCGCTCGACGGGCTGGAGAGCATGGAAGGTGTCACCGTGATCGCCGCCACCAACCGTCCGGACATGATCGACCCGGCACTGTTGAGGCCCGGTCGCTTCGACCGTCGGATACTATTGCCCATTCCAGATCTGGAAGGTCGGCTGTCAATACTGAAGGTGCATACCCGAGACATGCCACTGGACGAGGATGTGGACTTGGAGCTGTTGTCCAAGGAGGCCAAGGACTTCGTTGGTGCTGATCTTGAAGGCCTCTGCCGGGAAGCTGGCATGATGGCTCTCAGGGATGACATCGAGGCGTCATTGGTGAACATGGCCCATTTCCAAGCTGCTTTGGAGATCGTGTCGGCGTCCGCCGATCCAGAGCTGGTGCGCCGCTACCAGGGCATGGAAGAGGTGCTGGAGCGCAAGAAGGCCGGGTGGGACATAATGGACTCATATCGATGAGGCCAGGAGGGTTTAAATATGCTCCATGGTATTCATTTGTTAGGCAAAGCAGGGGACCTGATATGAGGAAGTTCGTAACCGAGTTGAAGGGTAAGACCGTCATGACCAATGATGGTCAGATTCTGGGCATGATCGAGAACTTCGCCGTGGACACCAAGACCGGCGAGATCCAGCACGTGCTCGTGGTGCCAGCCGAGGAGGTCGAGACCCGGCTCTTCAAGAACGACTCCTATGGACGTCTGGTCCTGCCGTTCTCTGAGATGCGGGCAGTACGCGATGTCGTGGTCATGAATATCAGCTGACCCATCTCATCTCGTTCTCTATTGCATGTTTGTTCTCCAGCGCCCCAGCGAAATCTGGGGACCGGTCCAGGGCCGCATCGAACAGTTCTAGGGCGCGCACCATATCCCCCTCCCTGACCGCGATTATCCCAATGAGGTTCAGGGCCTCGGCCGACGGCTCCAGCTCGAGGGCACGGGTGAACGTCTTGAGTGCTTCGGAGGCATCATCCCTCATGAAGTGCACCAGTCCTATGTTCATCAGCGTGGAGGGGCTCTCTTCCATCAGCAACGATCGAGCGAAGCAGCCCTCCGCCTCATCCAGATCATCTAAGGCAAAGTGTATGCATCCAAGGTTGTTCCAGGCGTCCGAATAAGTGGGGCAGATGTCGATGGCGCGGTGCAGCTCCATGCGAGCGTCGTCGATGGCGCCCATGAAATTCAGACAAACGGCCCTGGCATTGAGCAGCTCAGGAGAATTGGAACGGGATCGAAGCAATCGGTCGATCAACTTCAAGGCATCCTCATGGCCCCCGGACCTGATGAACGCCAGGGACAGCGCCTGCTGCATACGGGCCGACTTGCTAATGCGCCCCAGCCGGATCGCTTGGTCGATCTCCCCCATCCTCAGATGTAACAACATCTGCCGTAGCCGCATGTTCGGATCGTCAGCGTTGCACTCCAACATGGCCATGGCCTGGCTGTAACGGCCCATGGAATAGGCCACGCTCTCCAGCTCCATGGTCAGCCCCGGATCGGCCTGAGCGCCATCCCGAACTGCTGCTAGCGCCTCTTGAGTTCGGCCCAGCCGACGGCATATGTTGGCCTTTCGTACGTGGCCAAAGGCCTGCCCCCAATCTAGTCGTAGGCACTCCTCGGCCGCTTCCAAGGCCTCTTCCAAGCGGCCCACGGACTCCAGAGCGGCGCAGCGGGTGGCCATGTTCCAGTAGTCGGCCTCGGTGCCACTGCGACCGGGGGGCTCCACGGTCCCCGTGACCTTCAGCGTCGGATCCAGCTCCAAAGCCACCGAGTATGACGACAGGGAATCGACGTCATGACCCATCGCCTGCTGGACCTCGCCCAACTGGAACCAGTATGCGCCCGTGGTACGATCGGTCGATATGATCTCCTTCCAGGCCAGCTCCGCCTCATCTAGCCGGTCTATCTCGGCCAAGGTCAGGGCTCGATTGATACGGGCGTCCCGGTGCCCGGGATCGAATATGATGGCCTGGTCGAAGAGGTTCAGGGCGGCGGCCTTATCGTCCATTGCCTTGAGTACTAGGCCCTTGTTGTTCATGGCCTGTGGATTCTTCGGTTGTCGCGACAGCAGGACGTCGTAAGTGGCCAGCGCCTCAGGGAACCGGCGCATCTCGTACAAGGTAGCGCCTTTGTTCAGCAGCGCCCCGGCATGGTCGGGCCGATCACGCAGTATGATGTCGTACGCCTCCACCTCCTCATCCAACCGTCCAAGACGATGCAATATCAACCCCTTGATGTACCAGTGACGATGCTCCAGGGGATCTATATGAATGGCACTCTTGATAGCATCCAGCGCGGCCTCGTCGATGCCCATGGCCATCAGGATCCTGGCTCGGAGCTGATGTGTCCTGTCGTGGTCTGGCTTCAGCTGCAGGGCGCGGTCGGTCCATCCCAGGGCCTCGCGGTACAGGCCGGAGCCCATCGCCTCCCTGGCATTGAAATCCAGCTCGTCGAACGACCCGGCCGACGGCAGGAATCGATTGCCCTCCTTAACCAGCAATTCCTGGTCCAGCTCGTCCAGCAACGTCCGCCCCATGCCTAAAGACCTGATCAACGCCAACATCTTTTCACGATCGGCGTAGGCGGTGCCGCCCGCCTCTAGATGGGCCTTGGTGGCCTCGTCCAATACCAACGGGGTCATCAGGACCGGTAGCCTGTCCACCTTGGCCGCCATCCGTTCTAGAGCCCCGACCGCATCCATGGTAATGTGGATGGGCTCCCTGGTCGATCGTACCAGATACAGGCCGTCCTTGCCCTTGGCCTCCACCATCACCACCCCGTCGGTCGAGGCGGAGGCTGTAAGTTCGAGTCCCAGCCTCTCCAACAGATCATGGGTCAGCCGATCGTACCTCTCTGGGGTCATGTCAATGATCAGTCCCATGACCCGCTCCTCGTACCAACGATCCAGGTCCATCTCCATGTCACACCCCCAGATCTTTGGCAATGCGCCCCATCGTGCCCTTGCAACGGCGCTCTGGCAGCGAGGCCAGCAGTGACCTGGCCTCATCCAACCGCTCCGACTCCACCAGAATGATGATCCGCTTCTCGTCCACCATCCTACGGTCCCAGTCCGATATCTCCCGACGCTCCAGGTAATCAAGCATGGCCAGAGCCTTATCGCTCTCTCCGATCCAGTGCTCCAGGAGAGCCTCATTGGCCAGGGCGGCGACCCGTAGTACCGGGAACGGGTCGGCACGGGCCCATATGGCCCGGGTCCGCTCCCCATGCTCGTCCAGGAATTTAGCCAGGGCATCAGTGGATATGCTGAGTCTGGCGACGCCGCGTATCACAAGCGCATAGGTGTTGGCCATCCTGACCGACGCCTGGGCCCATTCCTTGGTCGCTGAATCGTGATCCCAGAATCGATCCAGCAGGTCCCAGACCTCGGGCCGGCCCGGGAGCCGCTCATCCCCGGTGAGATGCAGCCCTATGCCCAGCCCCGCCAAGCGCTCCTCCACGAACAACGGCACCAGGTCCGGCCTCATGCCCTCCAGCCGGGCGGCCAGGTCTGGTGCGGGCCCTAGTTTCAGAGCGCCCGTGGCCGAGGGGTGCACCTTGATGCGGACGGAGGACAGTGAAGACATCCTGATGTCACTGAACGGGTCCAGCGCATCGTAGACCAGCGTCATTGGGTTATCGACGGCCTGGAAGCATGCGTCGCATATCGCCGGACCGTCAGTCCCACTACCGCACAGTACACACTCCGTTGGCAACGGCTCTGTGTATGTACGGGCACCGATATAACCTTCCCTCCATCAGATGATCGCCTGGGATAAGGAAAGTATCAAGGGGTCGGATGAGTCCAAACAGGCACCAGCCAACCGCGCTAGGCGATCCAGGGTACGGATGTCAGGGTCACCCAACCTTGCCCCACCTCTCGCATCCACTCGGACATGAAGCCTCCCCTCCTTCTCCCAGGTGTGCACCGACAATACCTCGGCCCCCAGACCCACCAACTCCTCCAGCACACAGGCCAATGCATCCCCCAATCGCTCGGGGTCACCTATGGCCTCATGACCGCAGCCGAGCTCCCGTCGAACGGGGATGTCCGAGAGCACCGGCAAGTGGACGATGCGTGCCGCCAGCAGCGCGACGTACCGCTCCTCGTCGTCCAGGGCGTCCATCAACTCCTCATCGGAGTTGGGCGACGACACCTGCCGCTCAATGAGTGCGTTCACGGCATCATCGAGATCGAACACCCGTCGCTCCACTCGGAACGGTATGCCATTCACCGCGCTTATAAAGTCCGTCAGCATCCGCTCGGTCCTCCTGACCAACGATGCGCCCATCACGTCCTCCAAGCCCTCTGCACAGAACAAGCGATCTATACGCTGCAACGTCTGCACCGCCTTCAGGGTCACCTGCAACCCGATATGCCAGCCACGGTCGTACTCCTCCACGAAACGCTGTAGCGAATCCAGAGCCTCCTCGATCGATCCCACGTCCAGCAAGTGCATGTACCGGGACGCGGCCTCGGCCTCATCCAGCTCCTCCAGCAGGAACGATAGATAAAGCAACCGACCGGCGATCACCGCAAAACCATCGCTTGCCTGCGTCAGCACATCCCTGGCGTAGAGCGCGTCCTCCCGAACCTTGTCCACGTCGTTGAGGGCTATGTCCTCCAATCCCCGAGCCTGTTCCAACGCCCGACCCATCACCCTCAGGGCACGACCCCTGTCCATGACCCTGCCATGGCCTGGTAGGCAGACCTCCATGCTGGACATTGACCCGATCGCCGACGACAGCGAGCGGATCAGGTCTGGCTGGGACCAACCTAACAGGCCAGCGATGCCAGGATCAGCGGCGAAGGTGAGGTCCCCCGTGAACACCGCATCGCCTATGACGAAGCACATGGAGTCCGGCGAGTGCCCTGGGGCATGGATCATCAGCATGTCCTCTCCCCCCAGCGGATGGGTCTGAACCTTCCGCCCCTGGTCCTCGATCCATTCCCCCGGCCTCATAAGCTGGACCGCCACCGGTGTCCGCGGGAAGGAGACGCCCATGATGTCGGCCTGGGTTATCCCGCCATCACCCATGGACAGCGCCGCCGCCCCTATCAGGTGGGCGACCACCGCTGCATCCGGTATGGACATGAGCGCCTCCCCCGCTAGCAGGCAGTGGTCCAGATGGCAGTGGGTCAACAAGATGTTCACATTCCGACCTTCTCGCACCGATGCCACCGTTGACACCTCCTCGGCCAATTGCTGGCGGTCGGCGCCTGGGTCGATTATCAGTATCTCGTCCCTAGTTTCGACCACATAGCTGTTGGACGAGGTTATGTCCGGCTTCCGAAGGAACGGGAATACCTTGGATCGGGATCCGGGCAGGGTCTGCCATCGGCGATCGTCCATCTTATCAAACCAGAGCCTCGGACTCAGTCTCATAGATGTTGAAGATGGAGGTGAAGCCAGCCAGCTTGAACACCTTGAGCACCGGCGGCCTCAGCGAGCATAGGCTAAGCGCCCCATCGCCCTTACGCTGTTGTTTGAGCGAGGCCAGCAGCACTCGCAACCCTCCGCTGCTGATGTATTCAACGTCGCCCATGTTGACTATTATACTACTCTTTCCTAGCACGGCATCCATATGGTCCTTGAGCACATTGGCGTTCCCCGTATCGATCCTGCCTATAGGGCAGACGACCACCCAACCGCGATTCTCCCTGATGATCACTTCCATCGGTCATTCCTCCTCTTGCGGATGGCCTATGACCATCCGCAACCGTAGACGATTCTCCCCTGCCGTCCGGCTGTATTCCACATCATCGACCAGCGAGCGGATGAGGTGGATGCCCAGGCCACCGATCTCCCGATCCTCCAGGCCCACATACAGATCCGGTGGTGGATACTCCATGGGGTTGAATTCCTGGCCCACGTCAATGATGGTGACCACGAGGTCCGCGTCGGCCTCGCAGCCGATGGTCAATGGCCCACGGCCGCCATAAGCGTGCTCGATGACGTTAGCGCAGGCCTCATCCACCGCCAGCTTCAGGCCCTGGACCTTTTCCGGAAGCAACCCAGCATCCGTGGCGCACCGGGCCACGAACTCCCTGATATCGTCCAGGTCCTCTAGGCCGGCCACGATCTCCAGCTCAGTCATCTTCCCTCACATTCATCACCATCAGCGTGATGTCGTCGAACTGTGGCTCGGTGCCGCAGTGTCTGACCACATCGGCGTGGACCGCATCCACTATCTGCTTGGCAGGTAGATGACGGTTTTGGCCCAGGCACCCGATCAGCCGCTCCTCTCCATACTCCTCACCAGCGGGATCGATGGCCTCGGTCACCCCATCGGTGTAAAAGGCCAGCATGTCACCCGGAACCAAAACGATGCTGCCGGACTCCAGCTCGATGTCCTCCATGGCGCCCAAAGCGATGCCTTGGGTATCCAGCCTGCCCTGGGCCCCATCCGAATGAATGATTATGGGGGGGTTATGACCAGCATTCACGAAGGTGGTCACTCGGCTGTCTGTGTCCACCTGGGCATAGAACATGGTGACGAACATGCCCGATTCAGAGTCCTCGGCGATGATGGCATTGGTGGCCTGCATAACCTCCACAGGATCGCTGGAGCCTAGAGCGTTGGCCCGTAGCACGGTGCGCGACAACGCCATGTACAGGGCCGCTGGCACCCCCTTGCCCGACACGTCCGCTATCACCAGCGCCAGCTGGCCGCCGGGCAAGCGGATGAAATCATAGAAGTCCCCCCCCACCTCCGCCGCCGGTATGTTGGCAGCGGCGATGTCATAGCCGCTGATATCAGGTACCCCCATGGGCAGGAAGCTCCTTTGGATCTCCCTCGCAATGGACAGCTCCACCCGTTTACGCTCCAATTCATCCTGGTACTCGTCCCTCTCCCGCTCGGTCGATTTCTCGTGGATGTAGTTGCCCACCATCACCGAGATTATGGCCACCCCCATGGCGTTGGTCGCGATCATGGGAAGAGCTACCTGACGAACGATGTCCCAGGCCAGGTCGAGGGGCTGGACCAGCAGCAACACGATGCCCATGTGCAACGTCTCCACGCCGATAGCGAAGACCACCGCCCCTCTAACACCTATGAAACGACCGGAAAGGTACATCCAGATCAGCCCACCCAGCAGACCTGCCAACACCGTGGCCAGCCCACATGGCAGTGCGGTCACCCCGCCCATCATGTAACGATAGGTGCCGCTCAGAAGGCCAGCTCCCAGACCGACCAACGGGCCGCCGATGAGGCCCGCCATCATCGGTCCGATGTCACGAATGTTGATCGGCGAAGTGTCGACCGTGATACCGGAATAGGTGCCGTAGATGGATAGTATACCGAAGGTGAGCACCATCACCACGCGGTCCATGAGCGTGCTCCTACCAAGCACAATGCGCTCGAAGGCGTGGGTACGCATCAGCAGATAGGTCACCACCACGATGACACAGGTCATCTCGATGAGAGTGACCAACGCCATGACCGCGGTCTCGGTGTCCATGGTCCGTCCCAGACCCTCAGGCTATAAAAACTGGTGCGTACTCGCTCCGACAGATGAGAATCATCATCCCTGCGAGCGAAGCCGATCCAACTCCAGCTCCAGACGCTGGCGTTCCGGTGACAGTCGCTGCCGGGTCAGGACCCAAAGCAACACCATGCCCACAGTCACCGATACGGCCATGGGCACACCGGCATTGAGGGCCAGGTCCACCGCCAGATCTGTGGGCCGCACCAGGACCACTATCAGGCTCAGGTGCAATGCCTGGGCGATCGTGGCCAGGGCCAAGGCCCAGGCCAACGACAGGTCGCCCTGTAATCGAATATAGGCCCAGCCACCAAGCCAGCCAGCGAAGATCGTGGTCGCCGTGCCCGAGAACTGGTCCGGCCCGCCCTCGAAGAAATGGAACATACCTCCGATCACGCCCGCGCCCAGACCGACGAATGGTCCAGCGATGATCCCCGCCGCCATTGGGGCCAGGTCACGAACGGACACGGTCACGCCGCCGTAGGAGGCGCCAGTGGCCTCACCTAGTATGGACAGCAGACCGAAAAGGGCAATGTTGAACAGATAATTGCGTATGCGTCGCCGATCAAGCAACACCTCCCTGAATGAACGGGTGAACGACACCGCATAGATGGACATCACCACCACGACCGACATGACCACGCCGCGCACCAGGGTCTCAACGTCCACGGCCGTCCATCTCCTTCAATGTAATAACCGTTTGCTCATGCTCTTGACCATGTATGGTCCGGAGCGGACATAACCGCGGGCAGCGTAGTAACGGCGCACCCCCACGCCGCTGGTCACCCTCAACCGGTCGTAGCCCGCATCCTCGGTCAGATGCTCGGCCTCGTCCAGCAGTCTGCGGCCGTGGCCACGATGCTGCACATCCCCCTCATGACCTATGGGAGCCATGCGACCGAACACCTTGAGCTCCCGTACCGCTGCCTCCCCATCCAGTCGTAAACGGACATAACCCAACAGGGCATCGTTGTCCTCATATACCAACGAAACGAAGTGCTCGACACCGTCAGCTGCCTCGTAGGTCACTGTCCTTAGAACGGGATCCACCGCCCCTGCGCCAACGTGGCCGACCTCGCGGCAGCGGATGCAGCGACAACGCCGACCATCGGCGGCCATCAGATCCCTTGCCAGCATTCGTATGTGACTCTTATCCACTCCGGCCTCTATCTCCGGCAGCGGTATGTCACGCTGGATACGCTGGATGCGGGCCCACTCGGGCACCATCTCCTTCATATCGGCGATCAATCTGGTGGCCTCCTCAGTGTCATAGGGTCGGTACTCGCCCTTGAGCCACATGTCATAGAGGCCTGTGCCGGCCACCACCAGTGTAGGATATATCTTCACCATATCTGGCCGGAAACGCGGGTCGTCGAACATCAAACGGAACGATTCCAGATCCCGCTCAGGGGAGGCCCCAGGCAAGCCGGGCATGACGTGATAGCATATCTTCAGACCCATGCGGCGAGCGTCGGCGGTGGCCCTGGTGACCTCTTCGACACCATGGCCTCGCTGCACCCCTGCCAATATAGTGTCATCTAGGATCTGCACCCCCAGCTCCACCCTGGTTGTGCCCAGCGCAAGTGAGCGATGGATCTGGGATCCATCGAACACGTCCGGACGTGTCTCCACCGTGAGACCGATGCAGCGATGCGCCGCCGTCTCATTGAAACGATGAGCCTCCTCCAAGGTACTTGAAGTGATACCGTTCATGGCATCGAAGCAGCCCTTGACGAACCATTCCTGATACTCCGGTTCCCGACTGGTGAACGTGCCCCCCATGACGATCAGATCTATCTTGTCGGCCCCATGGCCGATGGCCTCCAGCTGCCGGATGCGACTCTCCACCTGGCGCACGGGGTCGAAGTCGTTGCGGACCGCCCGCCTGGCCGCCGGCTCCTTACCAGTATAGGACTGCGGTGATCCATTGGACACCCCGCCTGGGCAATAGATGCAACGTCCGTGGGGGCAGTCGTGGGGCGATGTCATCACCGCCACCACCGCCACGCCGCTCAGCGTGCGCACTGGCTTGCGTCGAAGCAGTGGCAGCACCAGCGGCAGCTGCCCCTCGGACGCGACCGCCAGCGTGGCCGAGTTGGGCGGTACGCCGTTCAGTCTCAACTCCCGACACAAGCGTACCTTGAGCCTCTGCAGGTCGTCCCGGCTGGCGACCTCGCCATCCACGATGGAAGCGATCAGTCGACGGTGGTACTCCTCCATGACAGTCATCCGAAGTACACCGTACTGTCCTCAGCCATCTCGGACGACTCGCCCGCGGCCATCAGCTCCACCACCAGTATAGCATCGGCGGGGATGTAGCGCAGCACCTGTTTGCCCTCGACCTCCATATCGATGGCCAACGCTGTGCCGTCGCCCAGGGCCGTATAGCCTAGCAGCACGCCCTCGGAGACCAGGGGCTCGTCCCATCCCTGGCTGTACACCCTATATGTCCAGCCTTTGGTTATACGGGGGACCTCGATCAACGCTCCCCCTCCCATGACAGCCGCTGCAGATGCCGAACCGTGGTGCGGTAGTTCTTGAGTGCCATATCCACATTGGCCTCAGTGAAGCTCCAGGCCTTCTCCAGGTCACCGTAGCGGATGCGGTAGCCCTTGCGGGTCTGTCCATCTCGTTCGACGTCCAACGACTCCAGGATGTCCATGGCCTTGAGCTTGTTGATGTGACGATACACCGTGGGCTTGGTCGTGTCCAGAACTGCAGCCAGCTCCTCTACCGTCCAGGCATGGTCGGTGCGGCGCAGGAAGAACTCCATGAACAGCCGATAGGGTATGCTTTCGGTCACCGACACGTTGCCGCTCTTGGGATCGTACCCCTTGGGCAAGTAGCCCACGTCACTGAGGAAACGCAGGGCCACCTCATCTATGTCATCCACCGAACTGAGAGGCGTGTTACTGACCACCTTGATCTCGAACATGTGACTCAGTACCACATCGGTTAAGCGAATATTCTAACTTTTCTCACGATATCCCTTATTAGTTAAGTGGGCTGCATTCAATCTCCCGAACGCTGAGTTCACGTTCAGCGATGCTCCGACCCCCTGCCTGGAGGGTCATCGCCTGATCTCGGCGATCTTCGTTTTTCCTCCTTTGCCTGTATCATTAACGTGGAATAGACCCCCGTTTATTTCCACAATAAGGGTAATTATGACATTAAATAGGAAACTTTTAAATATCTAGTCCTGCGAACCACAACCGATAACATGAATGTCAAAGCGATACTATCGACCTTCGTGGCATTGGTCGTGGTGGTGGGCGCCATCACCCTCACCGGTTGCCTGGACGATAACGGGGACGAGAAAGTGGTCTATTGGACCCAGCAGTCCCCGGTCAACATGAAGGCACTGCTGCAGTCGGACGCGATCGGCGGCGGCATTGCCTGGGAGCCCTACTGCTCCGATATCGAGATCTCCGGTGACGGAGTGATCTACAAGTGGTCCGATGAGCTTGTTCCAGGTCATCCCTGCTGCGTGCTGGCCGTTGACGATGATTTCCTGGCCGCCCAGAGCGATGCGGTGGTCAGGTACCTGGCTGCGCATATAGCCTCCAATGAGTGGGTCCAAGAGACACTTGCGGACACCGAGTCCGACAACTACACCCTGCTGATGGACATGGGCGCTGATTTCTCCGAAAGGAGCACCGCCGTGGTGGAGAGCTCCTTCAACCATATGAAACTGGAGTACGAGATGAGCACCGAGTGGCAGGACTCGCTGAAATGGATCATAGAGACCTATGAGGCGCTGGACATGTTCTCCAGCACCCTGCAGGACCGTGGCTATGACAACGCCTCCGACTTCGTGGACCAGTTCGTAATGGAGGATCTGCTGCAACAGGCCCTTCTGATCGAGCCCTGGACCTTCGAGGAGACCACCGGCGTCCGCGTAGGCTACCTTGGTGGCGACCTGCACCAGGCCGCCCGGTTGGTGTGCGTCAATGAAGATGTCGGCATGGGCCTGTACGGCAACGATACCACCATCTTCGAGGCCTTCGGCATCGACTACGTTGCGTCCGACGGGTCCCCCTACGCCAGCGGCGGCGAGGAGATGGACGGATTCGCCCTTGGGAACATAGACATCGGTTACCTAGGCAGCCCTCCAGCCATCCTCAAGCACATCAACCTCGATATCGGCATCCACGTGATCTCCCAGGTCAACTCAGAGGGATCCGCCATCTTCCTCGCTGAGGACGTTGACGACCCTTCAACGGACTTCGAGGGCATGATCTTCGCCACGCCAGGGCCGGCATCCATCCAGCACATGATGTTCATGGACCATATGGAGGATCTAGGTTACACGGTCAAGGCCGCTTGATGTCGGAAGCATCATTCCCAAACCTTTTTCTATTTCTCCTTTTCATGGTGTTAGGATATCGGGGGTGGTGCTGCAGTGACCTCAACGGATGGAAACCTTGACAATAGACCGTTTCTGGACAAGAACAGTCGCGCCTATCGCATCCTAAGGATGATCGTCATCACCGTTTTCTCACTGGCAATGCTGATGCTGGCGTGGTGGCTTATATCCCATTACTTCGCCGCCACCGGGCATCCTGCATCAGAGTACTTCGTGACCCCCGAGGCCGTATGGGACGCATTCGACAACCTGATACAGAATGGCGATAAGGCCACCGGACGCACGCTGGCGGAGCTGTCGTGGGCGTCGCTGTTCCGGTTCCTGCAGGGCTTCCTCCTCGCCTTCGCGCTGGCGCTACCTCTGGGACTGCTCATGGGCAACTTTCTGATGGCAGAGGAGTTCTCCAATCCATGGATAGAGGTCCTGAGGCCCATCGCCCCGATCGCCTGGGCCCCGTTGTTCATCTTTATGTTCGGGGTCTGGTGGGGGCCGATCATGGTTGTGTTCGTCGGTGTATTCTTCCCCCTGCTGTCCAACATCGTGTTCGGGGTCAAGAAGATCGACCCCGTACTTCTGGATGCGGCCAAAACCCTTGGAGCCAGCAAGGCGCAGTTGTTCTATAAGGTCATGCTACCCTCCACGGTGCCCCAGATAATGAACGGCATCCGCGTGGGCCTTGGCGTCGGCTGGATGTGCATCGTGGCCGCCGAAATGGTCGCCATAAGCGGCGCTGGCATCGGCAAGTTCATCCTGCTCAACTCCCAGATAGGAAACTGGCCCAACGTGTTCGTGGGCATCATCATCACCTCGTTCCTGGGGATATTGACCATAGAGTTCACCGGTTACCTGCAGAAGCGCATCTCTGAGAGGATGGGGGTTGTATGAGCGTCATTCTAGAGATCAAAGGACTTTCGAAGGTGTTCCGCACCGAGGACGACGAGGTGGTGGCCATCGACGGCCTGGACCTGGACGTGGAGGAGGGGGAGTTCATCAGCCTCCTAGGCCCATCCGGCTGCGGCAAGACCACCGTCCTCCGCCTGGTGGCGGGGCTGGTGGAACGCTCCGGCGGCACCATGGTGCTGAGGGACAAAGAGGTCACTGGACCGGGTCCCGACCGGGGCATGGTGTTCCAGGAGTTCGCCCTGTTCCCATGGCGTTCGGTGCGCAGCAACATCGAGTTCGGCATGGAGCTGTCCAAGGTGCCTAAAGAGGAGAGGAACCGCAAGGTGGACCGTTACCTCGACCTGGTCGGACTGGAACGTTTCGCCAATTCCAGGATCCACG
>JAUVWO010000051.1 GCA_030604065.1 Methanomassiliicoccales archaeon
ATAGATTCTTCCATAGGATTCATGTACGATCAGATAGACAACGAGCAGTGGGATGTACGCATGGATCTGCTTAGCGACCTGCCAGAGGATCAGATCAACGCTAGTTTCATAGGTGTGCCCCAGGATCAACTCAGCTATGTCTATCCGTACATGTTCCTCACCACTCAAGCCTCATCCGGAGAGGCCTTAGCCTCCTCTATGGTCATGGCATGTGACCATTTGCTGGATATCAGGGGCTTCGATGTAATGGAGGGCGAGGCCGATCTCAGTGGAGCGGTGATCACCAACGGACTCTCGCGCAACCTGGATGCCCATCCCGGAGACCTGATCGCCATCGATCTGGGTGCGGAGACCATCACCCTTACGGTGACCGGAGTGGTCGCCGATGCAATGGCCGATTCCGTGTACACAGAACAGGCCAACCTGGAGCCTGCGGTGAACGCTAGCATGTGCTCAGGCGCCTACATCGGCGCCGCATCTCCCGGCCACATCGATGGTATCGTCGATGGTCTGGAGGACAACCCACTGGTATCCAAGACCGTCAGGCAGACCGATATCAAGGACAGCCTAGATAGCATCATGGATCAATCCATGGGCATATTCTGGGGTTTCTACTTGCTAAGCTCGGTCATCGCCTTCATCGTGGCCGCGTCCACGGTGATAGTGTCCACCATGGAGCGGGGTCTGGAATATGCCACCTTGGACACATTGGGGATCAGCAGATGGAAAGTGTCATGGTCCATCCTGGTGGAGATGATGATGATCACCGCGGGATCGCTGTTCATAAGCATCCCGGTCGCTTGGGTGGTCGCAGTCTCTATGGGCCGCACCTATCAGGAGATGATATTCTATTTCCCGGTGTTCCTGAATGCGAGTTCTGTGGCCACCATCCTGATCACCGGAACCGCATTCGTGATGTTGGCCAGCATAGTGCCGATACGCTATGCTCATAAGCTTGATACCGAGCGAGCCCTGAGAGAACGCAACATCGGGTAGTTTCGGTCACCCTATTCCAATCCTTTAATCCCGGGGACATGATGAATCTGGGGAGCGATGCATGGTTGGACTTTCTTTCATCCACTGCGCCGACCTGCATCTGGGACGGCCTTTCACGGGAGTAGGGGGAATTGACGATATCGCCGTTGGTCAGCTGAGCGAGGCCCCATTCCAGGCCTGGGAACGTATCGTGGACCTTGCTCTGTCCAAGCAGGTGGATATGGTACTAGCGGCTGGTGACATCTATGATATTGAGGGCATGTCATTGGCGGCGAGGGTGCGTTTCCGGGCTGGATGCTCAAGGTTGTCCGATGCGGGCATCGCCTGCTATGTGGTCCGTGGCAACCATGATCCTCTGTATGAGGATGCACTGTCCATGCCTGAGGAGGTGCACGTCTTCCCCGCAGGGACGGTCACCTCCATTGTGCATGAACGGGACGGTGAGCCGATAGCCGTGATCCACGGCATTTCCCACGATCGGAAGGGCATACGTGAGGACCTCTCCGCCGGGTTCCATGGAGGCGAAGGCCCATACGATATCGGGTTGCTGCACTGCCATCTTGGAGGGCAGGTCTCCGGAGGCGAGTACGCTCCATGCACCATGGACGGTCTGCTTGCCGCTGGCATGGACTACTGGGCCCTAGGTCATGTGCATTCCACCATGGTTCGGGCAGATGGTGGGGTCACGGTGGCCTATCCCGGCACACCTCAGGGCCGTGGGATGGTCGAAAGTGGTCCTCGTGGATGCCTGTTGGTGACGGTCAATAATGGCATCACCGCGGTAGAGGCCATGGATCTGGCACCTTGGAAATGGGGCCGAGTACGGGTGGATCTGTCCGGATGTCTTGGGCCTGAGGCGGTCATGGATGCCATTCAGACAGCCATCGATGATCTGAGCACTGGAACGGTGTTCCGAATCGAGATCGTGGGTCGTACCAACCTTGAACAGGGGGCCGTAAAGCAGATATTTGAGGGGATCGGGCCTGGGTTGCCCAAGGGCGTGATCGTCGGCGGCCTCGACGACCGCACCCACCCAGCTGTGGATATGGATCATTTGGCCGAGCGGGATGATGCCATAGGTGATCTGGCACGATGCGTCCTTCAGGCCCAGCAAGGCGATGCCGCCGCCAATGCGATCAGATCGTTGGCCGACGTTCCCGGCTCCAGTGCGGTCCTAAAACATCTGGATATCGATGATCCCTGGGCCAAGGATGCCTTGTCCAGGGCGCTGTGGCGAGCCATGGACCTAATGGGGGGAGATGTTTGAGGATACGCTCAGTAAGGGTGGAGAGGTATGCCGGTCTGGGGGGTGTCAGTCTCTCCGACCTGTCTCCGGGACTCAATATTCTGGTGGGCTGCAATGAGGCTGGCAAGACCAGCATGATGGAGTTCCTGCGCACGACCCTTGCGCCATCAAACTCCAGGCGATATCCTCATCTCGACGGTACGGTCGCCGGTTCGATGGTCTTGGTCACAATGGGTGAAGATGAGTGCACCGCCCGGCGAACCGGTCGTTCCAAGGTGACCTACGATTCCCCGAACCCGCTGTTCCCAGTGGACGCTGAGGTATACGACACCGTGTTCGCCCTAGGACTTGAGGACCTGGAGGCCATGGACCTGCAGGATCCCGCCGGTGTAGCAAGTAGGCTTATGGCCACCAGTCTGGGCATACCACGGCTGCCGGAGGCCATGGATGCTCTGAAGGTCGAGATGGACAGTATATATACCATCCGAGGTCGGAAGCAGGAGATCCCGATGGCGCTGGCAGAGCTAAAGGCGGTCGATGCAGAGATGGCCTTGGAGCAAACGAGGCTCCCAGATTATCTATCGTTGGTGGATGAGATCCGGTCTTTGGTTGAGGATCAGGAGTTATTGGAGATGGAGAGGGTTCAGTGTCGAGCTGAGTTGGATCGGGTCGAGGTCTGTATCAGGGAGGCAGAGGGCCTGCTCCGCAGGCGGGAGTTGCAGGCCATGGTCCGACGGTTACGTCCATCCTCATCGCTAGAGCCAGGTACCTATCGTCGTCACAATGATCTGGAAGATGACATAGAAGGACGGAGGGCCGGACGCGAGTCCCTTCAAAACGAAGAGGCTTCTTTACTTGAGAAGATGGGCGATGACCTCCCTCCAACCGATCATCAATTGGAAGAGTGGTTATCACGACTAGGCCAGCTCCGGAAGGTTTCTGAGTGTTTGCCTAACATAGAGGCCGAGGCCATGGCCATCGCACGCGAGATGGATCGGCGACTGTCTGAATTGGGCATGGATTGGACCGTTGATCGTATGCGGATCGTCGATATCTCCATACCCTCCCTTGATTCGATCAGGACGATCGCGACAAGATATAGAGATGCGCGTTCCTCGCTATCGAGGGCTTTGGCCCAGTACAGGGGGCTGGATCAGGAGATGCCTCTTACGTTCAGCGAGGTCGGAGGTCGGACGGAAACCCTCGCTAGATTGCATGGCCTGCTATTGCGAAAGGAAGGGAGGGACCCATCGTGGAGGGTGGCGGCTCCGGTAATGGCCATGACCCTCCTCGGTGCAACGGTCCTGTCCATGATGCAATCGTGGCTGCCGGCAATTGCGATAATGCTATCCGGCGTCTGCGCTTCGACAGCGGTCTATTGGGCACGTGAATCCAGGGCGAGGGAGCAGGACGGGACGGTTGCCGCTCTGTTGCATGAGCTGGGCCTGCGACAGAATATGGGAGTCGACGAGGTGGAAAGGCTTCGTGGCGATGCTTATATCGAGGAGGCCTTGACCGGTGGCTCGGCCCCTGCCCAGCGCCTAAGGGAGAGGCAGCGCGTCCAAAGGATGTCCGGCTTGGATCGGGAGATCGCCAGCCTTAAGGTCGAGATGAGCGAGACCGAGGCCGCATGGGCGTCGGCCTTGAAGAGGTCCGGGTTGCCTTTGGTCGAGCCGGACGGCTTGGAACACGTGATCTCTCTGATGGTAGAATGCCGCGACATCGAGGATCGACAAGGGCACGTCCTTCGATCGTTGCATAGTTCACGGTCGCTGCTTGAGTCCCTGTCCGAGGCGATGGATCATCACAATATCAATGGCGAAACACCCCTCGAAACATTGCAGCGACTGGATCGTGAGAATGAGTTCAAGCGGGAAATACGGGCCAAGGATGAGCGGCTTCGCGGTCGGTTGGAGGTCACCCAGGCGACGCTGGCATCAACGATCTCCGATCTTGATCGAATGAACACTGAGCTTGATATGATGCGATCTGGAATGGATCGCGAGACATTCATAGGTTTGGCGTTGGATCGGGATGATCTCATATCTGCGGAGCGGGAACTTCGGGATATCGAGACCGGTCTGCGGGCCAGGCTCCCACCATACATGGACCTTGAGGATGTGGAGGCGATCGTCATAGGGAGTGGCGGGTCCGGTTTGCAGGATTCACGAGATACCCTTCTCAAACGAATGGAAGGCATCGAGGTAGATCTGTCCAACGACCGCCGGACGATGGGCGTCTTGGCGGAACGGCAGCGGAATATGGGGGCATCCATCCAGCTTGATGATATCACTCAGCGTCGGGCGGTCCTGATTGAGGGGCTCAGGGAGATGGCAGATAGATGGGCGGTGAGCGCATTGACGGCGGCCCTCCTCGAAACGGTCAGGTCGATGTACGAGGGGGATAGGCAGCCCACGCTTATGACCGCAGCGAGTAAGAGCCTTGGTCACATGACGGGAAGCAGGCATCGTCTCGTCCTCAGCGCTTCTGGCGGACTTGTGGTCGATGACGGAGTTGAACGCAAGGGTCCGGAGCTATGGAGTCGGGGACTGCGTGATCAGGCCTACCTGTCGCTCCGGTTGGCGCTCATCGCAGAGCACGGGGCAGTCCATGAACCGCTCCCTGTGATACTCGATGACGTCATGGCCCGCTCCGATCCGGAACGACAGAGAGGGATCGCAAGATGTATAGTTGACATGGCTGAGCATAATCAGGTCTTGATGTTCACCTGTCACCCAGAGACGGCATCGATGATGGTCAAGGAGTGTCCTAGAATGGCGGTCTTCCACTATGCAGAGGGTATTTGGGATAAGGTGGATGGATGGTAGATCCATGTACGCATAGATAATCACGCACAAAAAATTTAATAAAGGGTTCGCAGTAATGTGGAATTGGGAAGATGATCTTCCAATTAACCCTATCACTATCACTCTCACCAAGCAAGGACATCCGAGCACGGATGTTGAATGAGGAGAATTGAAAGTCGAGCCTGGCGGGATGTGACGGGCATAGATATGAGGAACCGTTCGACCCCTGGCAGGGCATGGGTAATTGGTTAGCTGAAAGACTATTCTTCCAATCACCAGGAGGTCATCCCGTGAATATTGACCCTAGCACTACAAAGTACATGATCAAGGCCCGAATGTTGGCCGAGGGTATAGTGGAGAAGCCGGACGTAGTGGGTGCCATCTTCGGGCAGACCGAGGGTCTGCTCGGTGACGATCTCGACCTGCGCGACCTGCAAAAATCAGGCAGGATCGGCAGGATCGAGGTGGAGGTCAGTTCCAAGCAGGGGCGCTCTGACGGCGAGGTCCTGATACCATCCTCACTCGATCAAGTGGAGACGGTCATCCTAGCTTCGGCCCTCGAGACAATAGATAGGGTGGGCCCATGTAAGGCCCATATAACCATTGAGAAGATAGAGGACGTCCGTGTGACCAAGAGGGCGAGGATAATCAGTCGCGCCAAGGAGCTGTTGACAGAGTTGATCCGCGACTCTAAGTCTGCTGGCATCGACCTCACAGAGAGCGTGAGGCAGTCGGTGCAGATGGAAGAGATCTTGCATTACGGTACAGATCACCTTCCAGCTGGCCCCAATGTGGGCGAGTCCGATGCCATCATAGTGGTCGAGGGCCGCAACGACGTGCTCAACCTACTTCGTTCCGGCATCAAGAACGCCATCGCTGTGGAGGGCACGAACGTTCCCAAGACCGTGCAGGAGCTGTCCAAGGAGCGTGTCATAACCGCTTTCGTCGACGGTGATCGCGGGGGGGAGCTCATTCTCCGTGAACTGTTCCAGGTGGCTGAGGTGGACTTCGTTGCCCGTGCTCCCAAGGGGCAGGAGGTCGAGGAGATCACCCAGAAGCAGATAATGAAGTGCCTCCGTAACAAGATCCCCGGAGATCAGTTCATGGAGATGTACGGTATCACCGACAGGAACGGGAACGGCAAGAAGGAGCATTTCGATCACGAAGAGCGTCGCCCCTACGAGGATCGTCGCAAGCGTGAGCGGGTCCCTGAACCACGAGTGGAGAGGTCCAGCCAACCACGAGTGGAGAGGCCTAGCCAACCACGAGTGGAGAGGCCTAGCCGCTCACGGACGCTGAACGAGGGCCATCCAGTCCGTGATGAGCGCCCTCCGAGGACTCAAGTGATCCGTGAGGGGCCTGCAAAGGCGCCGAAGGAGAAGCCGATCCGAAAGCTCTCATCCGGTATGGATAAGCTCAGGGACACCATCAACGAGCTTGCCACAACATCTACAGCCAGGCTCCTGGATGGCAAGTACGAGGTGCTGAAGGAGGTCCAGGTGCGCGACCTGGTCAATACACTCAAAGAGAGCACTGACGATGTGGAGATGATAGTCTTTGATGGGATCATCACCCAGAGAATTCTGGACATTGCTGATGCCGCCAACATCAAGAGCGTGGTGGGCACCCGTATGGGTAACATCACCAAGCAACCGGCGAACGTTGAGATCTGGAGCAAGGAAGACCTGAACTGATATGAGATATGATATGAGGCTCGAGGGCAACCTCGACAGGATCGAGTCCACCGCGGACATCATCATACCCAACGACCCACTGAAGAGGGTCATCGGACAGGATGAGGCCATTGAACTAGCTAGGATGGCCGCCCTCCAGCGGCGGCACCTATTACTGGTCGGTCCGCCCGGGACCGGGAAGTCAATGATCGCCCAGGCTCTGTCCCTGTACCTGCCAAGGCCCAAGGAAGAGATCCGAGTGGTCCACAACCCCGAGAATCCCGAGCGCCCCCTGGTGGAGATCAAGGGTGAGGAGGAGGCAACCCGGGAGTCGGCCTCCAAGGAGTTCGCTCAGGGCGAGGTCATCGAGCCAGAGGACGTTCCCATAAATGTGGCCGAGAGGCTCGGCTATCGGTGCCACAACTGTGGGATCTACTCCCCACCAATCGAACGAACCTGTCCCAAGTGTAATCAGCCCAAGTCTGGATCGAGGGGAGCAGAGAATCCTTTTGGGGATCTGGTGTCAGGCATGCTGGAGGCGTCATTGGGTGCTTCCAGCATGCCGGGTGTGCCCATTGGAAAGGAGCGGGTGACCACCACCCGCAAGCGATTCGGAAAGGAAGAGGTGGTGGTGTTCGAACGTGATGGCAACATGGTACGGGTCCTCGATCAGAGCGCACTGGAAAGGCGTCGAGAGCTGGAGATGATATCGCCCCGGAAGGTGCTTTTGCGGCTGGATCGTAACCCGTTCGTTCTGGCCACTGGTGCATCGGAGACCGAACTACTTGGTGATGTGCGACACGATCCCTATGGAGGGCATAAGAACCTCGGCACTCCACCCTACGACCGGGTGGTTCCCGGAGCCATTCACGATGCCCATGAGGGGGTGCTGTTCCTGGATGAACTGCCTCATATAGGCAATCTGCAACGATACATATTGACTGCGATGCAGGAACATCAATTCCCGATCGCCGGTCGTAATCCTCAGAGTTCTGGAGCCTCGGTCAGGGTGGATGCGGTCCCTTGTGATTTCATACTGGTTGCCGCTTGCAACATCCAGGATATCGAAAAGATATTGTCGCCTCTGCGTTCCCGCATAAGCGGGGGTGGATATGAGGTGTTGATGGAGAGCACCCTGGAGGATACCGAGGCCAATCGGGCGCTGTATGCCCAGTTCGTGGCTCAGGAGATCATCATTGACGGTCGCATACCTCATGTTTCCAAGGTGGCGCTGAACGAGATAATCAAGGAGGCCCGCCGCCGGGCCAAGGACATCGATGACAAGCATGGCGCCCTGACCCTAAGATTCAGGGGCCTGGGCGGGTTGGTCCGTGCTGCAGGTGACATCGCTTTCATGGATGAGGCAGACCTGATAGAGGTGTGCCATATAACACGAGCGATCACTAGAAGCAGATCCATCGAGGCCCAGATACGGAAACGTTACGGTTCTTATATGAAAGGCGTGGCCAGCGACGTCAGTGACGCCCAGAGGGAGAATTCTCCATATTACATGTGGAACGAGCACCGTTCCGATCAGATGTTCAACTGAAGCATCCGTTTCATCACATAGGCGCCATCCCCGTTCTGGTAGTAGCAGGGTATGACATCCATCACCTGATAGCCTATTCTCCAATAGAAATCTATGACCCGCGTGCTCGTGGCCCTGACCTCCAGCGACACCATCATCATGCCTTCCTGGTGGCACAAAGCCTCGAAATGCTCCATCAGCAGGCTTCCCAGACCACGCCCCTGGTATCCTTGGCGTACGCCCAGTAGCATGACCCTCGCCTGCAGGTGATTGATCATTATTCCGGCGATCATGCCCAGTATCCTGCCTTCGTCCTCGATCACCATGAACCCTTCCGGCCACGATCGGTGCAGGTCCATTAGGCTTTGGGGGTAGTAGCGCTCGGTAAACGTACGTTCCACCAGGGCGAAGACCTCGACAAGGTCGGCTGGGCAAAACTCGCGGACATTCACCTCCCCGAATCCCTGCTGCGGTTCTTTATCTTTTTCAATGTTCGCCAGGCGATAATGGCACCCACCGGCACAGAGAGTACCAGTGGTAAGGGCAGATCCAGGTCACCAACGGGCTCTGGCACCGAGACCAAGGTCGTGGCGTTGGCGGTGTTGCCGTGACCATCCACGACCGTAAGCGTCACCAGGTGTTCGCCTGGAGGCAGGACCAGGCTCACCATTTTCCCCTCGGCATCGGTCAAACCGTCACCATCCACGTCCCACATGTATCCGACAATGGCGTCATTGTCATGGCACCAGCTGGCGTTGAGCAGGACCGAACCATCGGGGTTGGCTTCGATCCGTTCGGGGAGTATCGCAACCGGCGGCTCCGGATCATCCGCCCAGTCCTGGTGGAAGATGTCAGCGAAACGATCGGCCAGCTCAGTGGAGCGGATAAGCAGACCCACTTCACGGTTGCGATGAAGGGCCGAGTCGCACCAGTTGATGGACGATATCAACACCGTGTCATCAACGACCATGCCCTTATTGTGCAGAAGCCCGAAGCCGTGAAGGCCAGATTCCAAGGACGCCTCCAGGTCCAGACCGCGCTCCCTAGCAAGCAGATTGATGCGGTTGACGAACTCAGGGTTATCATCGATGGTGAACCATGATGAGTCCAGGAGCAATCTGGTGGCAACGCCTCTCATGGCGGCGTCGATCACGCCATCCAATAGAGAACCGGCATCCCATTCCAGATCGATGTAGAACATCTCCACCAGCAACCGTTCCTTTGCCGAATCCATCAGATCCATGATGGCTGCCTCAGCGTTATCCGGCGATAGGATGGGGATGATCGATGCATGGAACACCTCTATCGGCGTGGCCGGGATGTCGTCCAGGATCGATATTGCGCAGGGCTCCACGCCATCGATATCGGGTGTCACGATGTCAATGCCGTCAATGTCATCGAGGAACAGACCTCTCATGTAGCTCGCTAGGGATCGGGAGTCGACGACCGCCCCCCATCCCCGGTCATCCGCCAGCGCTGAGTCTATCCAATTGTCGCTCATCACCATCGTCCGTCGGCTGTCGAAGACCGCGTATTTGCAATGCAGGTAGTCATATCGCCGATAGGTGTCATTGGAACGCATAGTCAGGACCTCGACCCCGTACTCTGACAGCGTAGCCAGCTGGGAAAGGGCATCATCATCGATACCGCCCACCGGAGAGCCCTCCACTAGAACAGTGACATCAACCCCTCTCATGAAGGCGCCGCACAGGGCGGTTGCGATCGTTGGGGAGTCCAGTCGATACACGCATACGAGCACCTCCTGGGATGCGTACCGTAGCTCACGCATGATCCGGTCGCGGGCCTGCTCTGGGCAGGAGAACGGTTCCACCGATCCCTGGAATTCCTGTGGCATCAGGGATGTCTGTCCTAGAGGGGCAAGCGTCCAACCATCGGCGCTCAGGGATGACATATCGATGTGAATGGCTGCCTCGCCCGCTCCCATCCTATTGAACGGAGGGCCATCCCAGGGCATGATGGTCGTGGCGCCACCATAGCATAGGATATCCACCGTGGCGCCCTGTGGGGAGATGAGCATGACCTGATCCCCACCATCAGCCAGTGCCAGCCTCCCCCTCCGCTCCAGGCTCGGATCGGAGAATGTGATGGTGACCGATGCCGGCATGATGAGGGTGGCTTCCATAGCAGTGGTCATTAGCAAGGTATCTCCAGCATCGAGGGCCCCTTTGGTGAACGTTACCGATCCCTCTCCATCAGAGATGGACCACCCATCTAGTTCCACTGGGTACGAAGCCACCAGGGTCAGTGATTCCCAAGGAGCGGTTGACATGACCATCCCTATGTTCAATGGCGATCCGGGACAAATGGTCTCGGCGGCCATGGATGAGGGGACGGACTGCACGGCAAGAAAAAGGACCACGATTAGGACCAGTACTGCTCCCCTCATCATGATCCGTTATTCAGGGAAAGGGGAAAAACAGAGGCTCTACAATGAGGCTGAATCTAGATAAGGCGGACCAGGTCCATCAGGGCCTTCTTCGGATCAGTTGATTTGACCACACCGGAGGCAAGCAGCACCCCTCTGGCGCCCAGTTGCACTGCCATGGCAACATCCTCGCCGGTCTTGACCCCTGCGCCGCAGAGTACACCCACGTCCGCGTCCACAACCCGTACCGCATCCACGGTGTCGCTGACCACCTCAGGTCTGGCG
>JAUVWO010000019.1 GCA_030604065.1 Methanomassiliicoccales archaeon
CCGCAAGCTGTCCCTCGGGCAGGCAGACCTCGTTCCGAACGAGGTCCCTGATCAAGAAGGCCCAGCTCGGAATGCGCGAGGACGTTCTCGCATCCGACGACCTATGGATGTGCACAACCTGCTACACTTGCCAGGAGAGGTGCCCCCGTGGCGTCGAGATCGTGGACATTATAACCGCTATGAGGAACATCGCCGTGGCCAATGGCCACATGAAGGAAAGCCACAAGAAGGTTGCCAACGCGTTCATGACCGTTGGTCACACCGTAAAGCTCACCGACGAGTTCAAGCAGCTCCGTACTAGCATGGGGCTCCCCGCGGTGCCGCCGACCGTTCTGGCCGATGAAAAGGCCATGGCCGACTTCAAAAAGATAATCGCCAAGACCGGTTTCGACAAGCTCGTCGGAGGTGACTGATATGTCGAAGTACGCATTCTTTCTAGGTTGCATAGCTCCGCTCAGATACCCAGGCATCGAGAAGTCAACCCGTCAGGTCTGTGAGGCCCTGGGCATCGATCTGGTGGAATTGGATGGCGCCAGCTGCTGTCCAGCTCCAGGTGTCATCAAGCCGTTCGACAAGACCACCTGGCTCGCTGCCGCTGCCCGCAACCTGGCTCTGGCCGAGAAGGCCGGACTGGACATCGTCACCATATGCAATGGATGCTACGGGTCCCTGTTCGACGCTGCCCATGAGCTGAACCACGATGCAGAGAAGCTGGCCAAGGTCAACGAGATCCTGGCTGAGATCGGCATGAAGTACAACGGTAGCACCAACGTGCGCCACTTCGCCGAAGTGCTGTACAACGATGTCGGGCTGGACACCATCACGGAGAAGGCCACCAACCCGGTGGACTACAAGGTCGCGGTGTTCTACGGATGCCACTTCCTCAAGCCCTCCAAGATCAAGAACATAGAGGACCCTGAGAACCCCAAGATGCTCGATGAGCTCGTTGAGGCCATCGGAGCTCAATCCATCGACCGCAGGGACAAGTTCATGTGCTGCGGCGCTGGCGGTGGTGTAAGGTCAGGCTCCGGCGATGTCGCCTTGAAGTTCACCAAAGAGAACCTCAAGAACATGAAGGACGTCTCAAGCCAATTCATCGTGGACGTGTGCCCGTTCTGCCACCTACAGTTCGACAGGGGGCAGGAAGGCGATGCGGCCCCGATACCAGTGCTCCACCTGTCCCAGCTCTACGGCATAGCCTTCGGCATGACCCCCGAGCAACTGGGACTTTCCGCTCATGCGGTCAAGGTCACGCTCTGAGGCAATCTCATGCGTCAGGCCAGGCTGGAGCGCATATCCTCGGTGCGAGCCGTCCCTGAGTACCTCAGGGGGTTCGTTGACACCGAGGCCATGACCAAGGGCCGGGATCTGACCGGGGACGAACAGGTGGCTCTGCTGATCATCGAGGGTACCGAGTCCCGTGTGGCGGTATTCCTCGACCCTTCGGGCGTCTTCGACGTCGAGGAGCGCCTGCAAGCCCAGGACGCTATGATTTCACGGGAGCATCTGGCCCGGCTGCTAGAGGCCGCGGCAGGCTCCGATTAAACCCCTTAATCATTCTTTTAATCTATAGCATGAATCCCATCAGCACAGCCAGGATGAAGAACGCAAGTATCACCAGTACGATGATCAATGGCAATGCGTTGTCCATTGCTGTATCCTGCCGCTCTGACACCTCGACCGGGTCACCATCATCCAACGAGCGACCGCAGAACCCACAGACGCTCTGGGCCCGGTCGTTCATGGCCCCACATTGTTCGCAACGGATCATGGCGATAGTAATCGGATGAACATAGATAACCTAAAGCCCCACCACCATGACTGGGTCAGGCATTGTTGTAAACCAGATGTGGGAAAGCTATTAATACGGCAACATTATACGCGGTTTGCTTGAGGCTTTTGGAGGCTCTCAATGGCTGGTAAGAAAGGTAAAACTGCATCCCGGAAGATCAAGGACAAGTGGAAGGCCAAGGAGTGGTATAAGGTATACGCTCCGCGGATGTTCAACGACATCGAGATAGGGGAGACCCCTAGCGTCGATCCCGAGTTCCTGCTCGGGAGGACGACAGAGGTCACCGTCCACGATCTGACCGGAGATTTCTCAAGGATGCACGTCAAGCTCAAGTTCCGTGTCGATGAGGTCGAGGGCTCCGATGCCCGGACCGTATTCATCGGCCACGACCTCACCTCCGACTACGTGAGAAGGCTCACCCGGAGGAAGAGGACCAAGACAGACTTCATCATGGATGTCAGGACCAAGGATGGATACCTTATCAGGATCAAGCCCATGAGCATCGCCGAGCGCCGCATCCAATCCAGCCAGGAGTCGGCCATTAGGGCGATCATGTCCCGCGAGATCCAAGAGAAGGCCTCTGACATGACCGTTTCGGAGCTGGTCAAATCCGTCATCTCCGGCGATATGGCCAAGATGCTGGCCCGCAGCTGCAGGATAATCGTGCCCATCAAGCGGATAGAGATCCGCCGCACCGAGATACTGGAGATGGGCGACCGGCAGACCCAGTCCATTCTCGAAGTTCCAGTCAAGGACACTCCCGAACCCGTCGAGGCACCAGTTGAGGTTTCCGAGGCGGTCGAGGAGTCGGAAGTCGCTGAGACTGAAGATTCTGTCGGGGAGTCGGAAGAGATCAAGATCGAAGAGAAATCCGAGATCATCGAGGACTCCGATATCAAAGAGTGAAACCAATTCCCCTGCCGGGGTGGCTCAGCCTGGCGGAGCGTCGGACTCATAGGGATCGTTCAAACTGGCCGCTCCAGGGCAATCCGAAGGTCACGGGTTCAATTCCCGTCCCCGGCACCTACTATTCTCCTATGGTCTCATTATATCCAACAAATATTTCAAGTATCAAGATTGAAATAGATTGTGCTGCAGTAGCCTGAGTTGGAATCATGAGGATCATAATCTATACTGGAAAGGGCGGTGTGGGCAAAACGTCCGTGTCCGCCGCAACCGCATTGCGTTGCGCTAAGCTGGGCCACAGGACGCTGGTCATGAGCACTGACTCTGCTCACTCGTTGTCCGACTCATTGGAGATACAACTGTCAGGCAAGGTGATGAACATCGCACCTAACCTGGACGCCATCGAGGTCGACATCATCTACGAGATGGAGAACCGATGGTCCGAGATCGAGAAGTTCATGACCAACTTCCTTACTTCCCAAGGATTCGACGGTATCAGCGCCAAGGAGTTCGCAATATTCCCGGGCATGGAACTGATGTCGGCACTGTTCTACTTGTGGGACGTCAAGGATAAGGGCACCTATGACGTAGTGGTGATGGACACTGCCCCCACTGCAGAGACCTTGAGGCTGCTGAGCTTCCCCGATGTGTCAGACTGGTACTTCGAAAAACTATACAAGTACGCCAAGCGGATGATGAAGGTTGCCCGGGTCACCGTGGGACGTATGATGGACTTGCCAATACCCTCCAACGATCTGCTGGATGATATCGACGAGATCCGGGACAGAGGTGTGGTCATCAAGGACATCCTCACCGATCCGGGGATAACCTCGATCAGGCTGGTCGTCAACCCTGAGCGCATGGTGATCAACGAGACCCGCCGCGCCTACACCTACCTATGCCTCTACGGTCTGACCGTGGAGTCACTAGTTGTCAATCGGCTGATACCGGAGATGGACTCGGAGTACTTCAAGGATAAAATGAAGGAACAATGCGAGTATATGCAGTTGATCGAGGAGTCATTTTTGCCGCTTAAGGTGCTCAAGGCCGAATTGATGCGCACCGAGTTGCTGGGGATTGATAAGTTGGAGCAGCTGGCCGACATGATATTCAAGGACGAAGATCCTGCCCAACATTACTCAATAGAGTCTCCAATTAAACTGTACTCGGAGGGTAACGTTGACATCATGGAGCTCAAGCTACCCTTCTCGGAGAAGGATGAGCTGGAACTGTACCGCAGCAATGACGTCCTGATAATCCAAGCGGGCCACATGAAGCGATCGACCATACTGCCCTATGCTATGGTAAGGGCAAAGAACATGAATGCCAGCTTCGAGAACGGCGTGCTTAAGGTAAGATTCTATGGAGATGGAGAGGATGGCGGAACCGCTGACTGATGAGATAGAACGCCTTATCAAGGCTATGCTGAGCCGAGAGGTGGTAACCCACCTGATCAAAGCGACCAATGAGCTCACTCAGGCAATGGAGGCGGCGGCGAGGAATCTCCCTATGAGCGAGGATACGCGCAGAGTGATTCGCACGTTCAAGGAAGAGTTCGACCGGGCCTACAATGATGACCCCAAGCCGGAACGCGAGGAGCCGACCCTGGAGAAGATAGAATTCGATTGAGGTGGCACATGAACATCGATGAAGGAGGGATGGCGGTGCGCACCGCCAGGGACGCCGTGGAGACAATAACACGAGATCAGGAGCCGTTGGAGCTGCATCTGCCCGGGTTGTTCATGGAGCCCCGTGGGGTCTTCGTCACCCTTAAGACGTTTCCTGCCAGAGAGCTACGGGGCTGTATCGGGTACCCTGAACCCATCATGTCTCTGGGCAAGGCACTGATAAAAGCGGCCGAGGGTGCGTGCCACGACCCGCGGTTCCCACCACTGAGAGTGGAGGAGCTGGATCACATCATTGTAGAGGTCAGCGTGCTCACACCGCCAGAGGAATTGGATGTTGAGGATCGTCGCACCCTCTCCGAGCTGGTGGAGGTGGGACGCGATGGTCTGATCATGGAAATGGGACCGTTCCGGGGCCTGTTGCTACCCCAGGTACCTGTGGAGTGGCGCTGGGACGCCAAGACGTTCCTGTGCCAGACCTGCATCAAGGCAGGGATGTCCCCCGATTGTTGGCTGGAACGGACCACGACCGTATACCGTTTCAGCGCCGAGGTTTTCGCCGAGGATGAGCCCCGGGGCGAGACCGTCCCCAAGCCACTTGAGTGATCGCATGGACCTCGTGATAGAGGGAAGGGTCTATTTCAGAGGCTCCCTGACCAGGACCCGCATCGGAATAGAGGACGGGAAGATAACGGCCATCGGCAGAAACCTGCGTGGCGACGAACTGGTCGACCATGGGGATCGGTTGCTGCTTCCGGGGGCCATCGACCCCCATGTTCACTTTAGGGACCCGGGACAGGAAGCCAAGGAGGACTTCTCCACCGGCACCCTGGCCGCGGCCCACGCTGGGGTGACCACCATATTGGATATGCCCAACAACCTGCGTCCGGTGATCACCAGCGCCCAGGTCGCCGATAAGCGTGAGACGGTGTCCTCCCGTGCATGGGTGGACTTCGGTCTTTTCGGCGGCCTGTCTAGGTTCTCGGACATCGAGCGCATGGCTGATGACGTGGCCGGATTCAAACTGTACATGGGGTCCACCACCGGCAACCTGCTGGAGAATGATGACCGCTGGATCGACGCCATGTTACGCCGTGTGGCCACCACAGGTAGGACGGTGAGTGTACATGCCGAGGACGATGCTATTCTGGCCAAGGGGCCAGAGCTAGACATGGAAGAGCATGAGCTCCATCGGCCCCCTGAGGCCGAAGTGTCGGCCATTAGGCGGTTGGCGGCCATGGGCACCGGGGCGAGGGTGAACATATGCCACTTATCATCCGCCGAGGGGCTGGCCGCAATGGATGGCACCGGTTTCACCGCTGAGTTCACCGCCCATCATCTGATGCTGGACTCCCGGTTCGACCGTAAGGGATATAGCAAGGTCAACCCTCCATTGCGTACCATGAGACACCGGGAGGCTCTCATGGATGGGCTAAAGGCAGGTAAACTGCACATACTTGGAAGTGACCATGCCCCCCACACGCCTGCAGAGAAGGAGAAGCGGTTCGACGAGGCGCCCTCGGGCATGCCCGGGGTAGAGACCTCAGTCCCCCTGCTGATGGGGCTGGTCAAGCATGAGTTCATCGACCTGCACACCTTCGTGGCAGTCACCTCTCTCAACCCGGCCTCGGTGTTCGGCCTCAGGAACAAGGGGGCCATCGAGGTGGGCATGGATGCCGACCTTATGGTCATCGACCCGAAGCGGATGGCCCGCATCGATGCGAAGCATCTATATTCCAAGTGTCCCTGGACCCCATTCGAGGGTTGGGACGCCATCTACCCTGTGGCCACCATACTCCGCGGAACGATGATCATGGAGGATGAGAATGTCGCCAGTGCAAGGCAAGGACAAGAGGTCCATTGAGATAGATCTCTCAGAGGTCAGGGGTAAGAAGTATCGATGCCTGCCGGGATGCGGGCTCTGCTGCCTATGCCAACCAGAGCTGTTACCCGACGAGGTGATGGTGTTCAAGCAACATAGCCCAGACGCGGTGGTCAAGATCAAGCGACCGCACCTACACTTTGCCGTGGCCCTCAAAAGAGAGGTGGGCTCCTGCGTCCTACTGGATCGACGGCGCTGCCTGGTCCATGACCAGCGGCCCCATTTCTGTCAACAGTTCCCGTTCCATTTCCATGTCGGCGACCAGGTCCGGGTGGAGATGGACCTGTCCTGTCGTGGTGCCTGGGTGGACGATGGCCATGACGTCATGCCCGAAGTGGAGGAGCTGTTGCGCGCAAACATGCCAGCGATTGAGGACACGCTGCCCCGATCCAGGGCGGTTTACGCCGAGTTCAAGTCCAATTGCGTGGAAGCCGGCGTTTGGCGCAACCCCGAGGACCTGCGAGAGGAGATCGCTGTAAGGAGCGACAGGCTGGCGGACATCGCCTATCTAGGAGAGATGCTGCGTCGCAGCTACGAGGATGACGAGATGGACATCGGGGAGATGGATCAGATGTTCGACCCCGATGGGGTGGACATGGAGGAATTGGCCGAGGCGGCTATGAATGACTCGATGGAATCATTGACCTCCACCGACCTGGTGCACTTGCCAGTGTACTGCGACCCTGACATGAGCTGGAATCTGTTCATGGCCCATAAGGGCATGCTACACTGGAAGGTGCTGGATGAAGATGGTGAGATCGTTGACGTGGACGTGATCGATCCCCGAGACATCAAACTCATGATGCCCACCGAGGACGGCGCCGAGGTCATGAGGAACTACATGCTCACCCTGAACCACAGGGACTCGTTCATGGGCAGCGCATACTATATGGTGGACGCCTACGGCTACCAGGACGACCTGGACAACGTGTACTTCGGGGCCATGGCCTCCTCCGCCCTGGACCTGCTGTGGAGGGCTTCGCTTTTGGCTCACTTGTATGGCAGGGACAAGCTGGACGCCGAGGGCTTGCGAGAGGGCATCATATTCTTCGATATGGATCGTATGGATGCGCCCACCATCGGCGCCTTCATCTGACGCCGACATTCCTATGACCCTTGATTTATGAATGGTTGAAGATCTAGCCCGCCCAGGATCGATCGGTTCACCACACATATATCATTCATATTCCATTCCGCACCCATGAACATGGTGAAGGTGGTCGGCATATACGGCAGCCCTTAGGCGCCATGGCGACTCGTCGACGCTGTTGGATGCCGCTTTGGACGCGGCTGAGACCGAGGGCGCATAGATCAGACGTATCCGGCTTGCGGATATCAAGCTGGAGCACTGCAGCGGCTGCCGCCGATGTCTGAACGAGGGCTGCTGCGTTCTGGAAGACGACCTTAAAATGATAAGAGAGGAAATGATGACGGCAGACGCGGTTACTCTGGCGCTCCCAACCCACGGCCTGGCGCCCAGCGGCCGCATGAAGGTGATGATGGACCTGATCGGCCTTTCTGAGGATACGCCTCCGATCTGCAAGGGGTATATGTTATAGCATTCGCCACCGCGGGCGGCTTCGGAGCGAAAACGGTCGCCAAGCAATTGGCCAAGGTGTGTGACGGATTCTTCGGTCGTGGCCTAGTGGTGGGATCGATGAGCGTCATCGTGGGTCACGGACTGAAGACCGACGATCCGGCTATTTCAAGGGCGGCCAGTTTAGGACGTGGGCTGGTGACCGAGACCAAAGCCAGACGAAAATATCCCACCCAGCATCTTTATTCTCGAACCTTTCAAGTGCTGTTCCTGCGACGAGCGGCCAAGCGGAACGTCATCGAGAGCCGCAAGCACATGGAACACATCTACAAGGTGTTAGCGGGCAAGTGGATCATATAAATCTGTTTAGCCAGCGCGCTACGGCATATTTTGGATGGCGTCTGAAAACACAAAACTACAAATACTGCCCCAATTATCGGTGGATTCGGTGACCGACGTGAAGAAACCCCTTTCGGTTCTCAACCAGACGATCAACAGCCACGTGATAGTCGAGCTGAAGGCAAGGAGAGAATACAGAGGCGTGTTGGACGGTTACGACCCCCACATGAACCTGGTATTGAAGAACGCCGAGGAACTCATCGGAGGAGAGGTCGTACGCAAGCACGACGTCACCATCGTCCGAGGGGACAACGTCATATACATATCACCATAGGAGCTGTGAATCATGGGCAAGGGAACTCCAGCACAGGGAAAGCACAACAAGCATAAGGTCCACATACCCTGCCGCCGCTGTGGCCATCATGCATTCCACGCTAGGAAAGGCATATGCGCTTCCTGCGGTTTCGGCAAGACCACCAAACAAAGGACGTATCGGTGGGCAAAGACCCACTAGGTCCCGAGGTGGATCTAGTTGGGCAACCTTGAACACAGTTGTGGGGTTATCGGGCTTAGCCTTGACACCAAGGTGGCCCCTTTCGCAAAGAAGGCACTCAGAGTCATCCAGCATCGTGGACAAGAGAGCGCCGGAGTAGCTATTTTCAACGATGGTCACATCAGCTACCTCAGGGACATGGGCCTCGTGCACGAAGTGCTGAGAGGATCTGAATATTACAATCTAACCGGCAATGTCTGCATCGGCCATGTACGCTACTCGACCGAGGGCGAGTCCAAGGCAAGCAACTGCCAGCCAATGACGGTGACCACGTCCTACGGCGACATCGCCCTGGCCCACAATGGCGACATTACCAATGCCACCGAGCTCCGTGAGCAGCTGTCGAAGAAAGGGTGGGCGTTCCTTACCACCTCCGACACCGAGATAATCATACGCATACTGGCCAAAGAATTCAACGAGACCCGCGATCCGATCAAGGCCATCAAGAACACGCTGCGCATGATCGAGGGGGCCTACTCGTTGACCATGCTCATTGGTGACCGTCTGTTCGGTATCCGGGACCCCATGGGATTCAGACCCCTGTGCATCGGCCGGCTCAAAGAGGGCAATGTGGTGGTATCGGAGAGCGCCGCTCTGGATGTCACCGGAGGCGAGTTCATCCGCGATGTGCTGCCGGGAGAGATCATCGAGGTCACCCGTACCAGCTTCCATTCAGTACGGACCCCCGCGCCCAAAAATCCAGCCCACTGCATGTTCGAGTGGGTGTACTTCGCCCGTCCCGACTCCATCATGGAGTGCAGGGAGGCCTACGAGGTACGCAAGCGCATCGGACAGATCCTGGCATCCGAGCATCCCATTGACGCCGATGTGGTAGTTCCGGTGCCCGACTCAGGTCGGGCCCATGCCATCGGCTACGCAGAGGGTTCAGGCATCAAATACGAAGAGGGGTTCATGAAGAACCGCTATGTGGAGCGCACCTTCATCATGCCGGTGCAGAAACAGCGTGAAGCTGGAGTGATGCTAAAGCTGAATCCCATCCGTAGCACGGTAAAGGGTCGCAGGTTGGTCGTGGTGGACGACTCCATCGTTCGAGGAACCACCCTACGCAAGCTGGTCCAGATGCTCCGTCGCGCCGGGGCCGAGGAGGTCCATGTGCGTATCGGCTGCCCGCCCATCGTCGCCCCCTGCTTCTATGGAGTGGACATGAAGACCCGGGGCCAATTCGTGGCCACCGGACGCACGGTGGATGAGATCGCCGAGCATATCACCGCCGACAGCTTGGGCTACATCAGCATCGATGGGTTGGTGAAGGCATTGAACATCCCATACCAAGACCTGTGCCTGGCCTGTTTGAACGGGGAGTATCCCACCCCCATCCCAGGCGAGAGACAACGGTTCCAGACCCGCCTCAACGAACATGGCCAGTGATGCTGGGACAACCTTTAAGAATATGAACGGCTTAACGCCGAACTACACGGGCTGGTAGATCAGTTGGAAGATCGCTACCTTGGCATGGTAGAGGCCGCGAGTTCAAATCTCGCCCAGTCCACCATCACTCTTCTTCTCATATCTCTATAAAAAGCCTTCCATCCTGAACGGACACCGAAAAGGTGCCCTGTCCCTTGGCCTTCTTGAGCAACGGCCATCCTACGTTCTTGATCACCTCGCCGGTGCGGATGTCATACTCCGCCCCGTGACGCGGGCATTTCACAACGAACCCCTTCTGCTTGCCCTTCGAAAGGTCGCCATTCATATGGGAGCATCGATTCTCCAACGCAAAGAAACGACCACCTCGCTCCAGCATCAGGACGGCTTTGCCGTCCACCTCGAATCGACGCATGCCCCCCGCAGGCACATCGTCGGTCCCACAGACCTCCTTCCTCACCACGAATACCACCTGAACAAACTATTCTCAGAAGGGGTAGATAAGGTTCCCGGCGATGGTTGCCTTCCAACGTTCTTATACCTCTTATGAAATGAAGAGACCATGATCATCGATGCCCACATCCACAATTGGCGCCACGATCTGATCCCGATCGAGTTGGTGATGGCCTACCTAGCGCCATTGGATGATTTCAAGGACACCGTTGATTTTCTGGGACAGGACGCCATGGCAGACTTCGCATTATCAATGGAGATATATCAAGGCATTATGCAAGCCAACGGCATCGACAAGGCGATGGCCTTGGCCACCGACATGGGCCTGGTGGGCAAGGATCACATCGATATAAGGGAGCACATGAGATGGTTCTTCGAAGAGTTCGACACCTATGATGAGTTCATCCCGATCATGGGAATGGACCCGCGTCGCCAGGACGCCATCGAGGCCATGGAGTGGGTCATGCGTCGCTGGGACACTAAGGGAGTCAAGGTGTACCCAGCTTGTGGCTTCATGCCTCAAGATCCATCGCTGACCCCTTTCTGGGACTGGGTGGATGACCAGGGGCTGTTGGTGGTGACCCATGCCGGTGCCGCTTGGGGCCCACTTGATGAAGCATACTGCCACCCCATCTTCTACCGCGAGGTGGTGGAGACCCATCCTAACACCAACTTCATCATCGCCCATCTGGGCGGCAAGTGGCGAGAGGAACTGTTCCAGCTGGCCGATTGCGAGAACGTGCACACCGATATCAGCGCGATTCAGTCGTGGCTTCCAGCACACAAGGATATTTTCATAGAGCGGATGCATGAAGCGGTGACCAAGATGCCAGGACGGGTGTTCTTCGGCACTGATTGGCCGCTGTTCGAGGTGCCCCACCCCACCCAGATGTTCATAAGAGCCCTCCGTGACTATGACTGGGCCTCGGAATCGGTGAAAGAAGGCGTCATGGGCGAGGATCTACGCCGGCTGCTGGGCATATGATATGATCATTGATTTTCACGTGCACATCATCCGTCGTGAGTTCCACGCAGATGAAATACTGGAGGCCTACCTGGAACCGTTGAAGGAACTAGAGGCACTCCTGCCCCGCAACGATGACGAGCTGGCATTGTGGTCCAACTCCGAGAACGATCATGAACGGCTGTTGGAAAGCATGGATGCCAGCGGCATCGATGTGTCGGTCGCACTTCCAATAGATTGGGGGATGATCGGCACCACCCACGCCACCCTGGAACATTACATGGACTGGCTGTTCGAGGGATGCCAATCACACGATCGCATCATACCATTCATGGGTCTGGATCCACGCCGTCCCGATGCCCGGGAGCTACTAGACCGCATCTGCCGCCGCTGGGAGCCCAAAGGAATGAAGGTGTACCCACCCACCGGGTTCCGACCCGATGATCCGGATATCAGATGGCTGTGGGATGAGCTGGACGATCGAAGCATGATAGTGGTCAGTCACACTGGCGCCGCCTGGGGCCCGTTATACAAGGATCTTGCCCACCCGAAATACTTCGATCCGGTTGCCGAGGCCCACCCCGACCTGGTCATAGTACTGGCCCATCTAGGCGGCGAGTACCATGATGAGATGTGGGATGTGGTCGAACGCCACGACAACATTTACACCGACATATCGGCGCTACAGGGGTGGCTGCCCAGACGGCGCGACATGGTGCTGCAGCGGTTGCGATCGGTGGCCGAACGCATTCCAGAGCGAGCACTGCTGGGCACTGATTGGGCCTTGTTCGAACTGAACTATCCCAACCAGTTATTCATGAATTGGCTGCGCGATGAGGATTGGGCCTCGCCATCGGTGTCCAATGCCATCTTGGGCGGCAACGCCCAACGGATCCTAGGGCTTTAGAACGGAACACCCCCTAACGATCGCTGTGGAAGTGTCCCCCCTCGTCGCAAGGGCTATGCAGACCATATTCTTGTCTTCGAAACGACCCTCAACGATGCTGTTACCGCCATCGGGACGGCCGCGGGCACCATGGCTGCGATCATGTTGGTCCTTAGGCACTGAAACGCCTCCCTCATGATCTCCGGCCGGTAGCTGGCCATGGGATGAGCAATGACCTCGATCTCAATAGCCTTGAGCATCATCTGCGTCGCGGCCAGACCACAATCGAATATAGCAGTCCCAACCGTCAGAGAGGAGGCGGTCGTCAGCGAGCTCGGCGCATATGGCGATCGATTACGGTGCTTCGAGGGGTATGCGTTGCCACGGGTGAGCGGTTCCCTGGCTGCAAGCAGGACCTCCCCTGCACCTGAACCACCTGTCATGGATGGTTGTTAGAGCATCTCAGTGCCCTGTGCATGGTGTGTGGATCAGTCCGCTCAACTCCGCCTCGGTCGGAGAAGCGGGATCGAATACGCAAAGAGCCCGCCTCCCCTCGATAACCTCGTGTACGTTCATGATCTTCATGATATGATTCTACTAAAGATATTATGTAACAATCGGTGCCAACCTTTTTGAGACAAGCGTCCTATTCAGAATTATGGTGGAACTGTCACAACTGGCTGAGACCCCCATACCTGAACTGGTGCTGTTGTTCGCTGGATTCATGGCGGTGTTCATCGGCGCCTACGGCGACCGTGATGACACCACTCACTGGGACGAGATCATAAGGGCGATGGCGTTCATCGTGGGACTCGTCCTGATATTCCTATCTATCGTCTATGCACTTGATAAAGACTTCAACTTCTCCACGCTGCTGGTCATGGGGTTGCTGGGCTTTGGTCTGTTCATGCGAGTGTTCAGGAGGGTCAAGTGGTCCGCGGGCATCGCATTGATAGTGGGCATAGTCGTGTTCGCGTTGGTACACAACTTCGCCGTGGCCAACGACGTAGAGTGGTTGAGTATTACTGCAGTGTTGATCATCACCTTGGTAGCCATGTTCATCGTGTACATGACGCTCCATGTCCTGGAGGCGATGACCGACTTCCTAGGAGCCATAGTAAGCTTCAGACCACTGCTGTTAATCCTAGGTCTGCTGGGAATCGTCGAGGCAGTTCTCATATTCGCCGAAACTTCACTATCTGGCCTGCTTGGCTGAGTGTATGGCTCTATGCAAAGCCTTATAATGGGGAAGCGTTATGCGACAAAAGCGGGCTCGTGGCTTAGCTTGGATAGAGCGCTGGCCTTCTAAGCCAGACGTCTAGGGTTCGAAACCCCTTAATAAGGGGCGAAATTCCCTACGAGCCCGCCACTTGATGGAAAGGTAATTAAGGCACTATCCATTGACCCCGGATAATACGAGGAGTTTACGATGAAGAGAAGTTCCCGTGCTTGGAAGAAGAGGGGCAATCAAAGGTGGAAATGGCGTAAGAAGAAGATGCGCCGACGAAAGCGAGCCCAGAAGATGCGCAAGAAGTGATCACACTTCCCATGGGGGTATAGGGTAACTCGGCATCCTCGCGGGCTCCAGTTAAATGGGAGTGATTGGATACGGGTTTGCTGACCAGTGATGAGTAACTGGAGCGATGACCCATCTGATTCGCGTGGGGTAGCTCCCCACGTGGTGGAAACCCGCTGATAGGGGTTCAAATCCCCTTGCCCCCACTTTTCCCTATCCAGACACCTATGGCGTCTGCCCTTTTATTAGAATACTTTGATAATTTTATATCTCAGGCTTCGAGTTTTGAAGAGTTGAAAGCTCTAACTTCTCCTGGAGGCACCCTGTGACGAGATGCACGAGCGCCCCCATCCAGATCCATTGGGAAGGTTTATCGCCACCCCTCCCCCAGGCTGATGCGGTCCCCGGCCCGGATGATCGTTCGCCCATGTGTATTCCTATGGGTCCGCACATCACCCTCATTCCTCCTGGAATGATGGCCCCACCTCCTCCAATCCGGGAATTCATCGCGGGGGCACAGGGGCCAGCCCCCATAACAGTCATCACACGGGTGCAGGATCGTGATGATCCACAAGCAGAATACCACCTGCGCCCCAACAAGCATGCATACACCACGGGAACCCGGATCCCTTCCGACTCCTTAATGGGGGATATGAGCGTCAAGCCAATATCGATATGGACATCATCGTGGATGACCTTGATCGCCTCGATGCCATCAAGGATAAGCTGGCTACCATGAACTATCATCAAGATGGGGGCATGGGCATCGATGGGTGGGAGGCCTCACCAACGAACGTGAGTTGCCTCCTCCCCATCAACTATACCTGTGCTCAAGGGATTCCAAACCGTTCAGGAACCACATGTTACTGAAGAAGCACTTAGAGGAGAATCCTGATACGTCCGATAGGTACATCGAATTGAAGAACCGGTTTGCCTACTCGGGCATATTGCGGAACGAGTACTGCATGGGCAAGACATCATTGATCATAGAGTTCCTCAAGGTCGAAGGGATATCGGAGCTTGAAATAAACAGGATTCAAAAAGAGAACCTATGATCAATATATCCGATACATCAGTGAACCACCGGCCCGTATCAGTTCTATTAATGACAGGAATAGGCGATCTATCACATATCAACATGAACTGAGAGCGAAAACATATTTTAGGACAACAGTATCACCACCCCTGATGGAGTGCAGTCTCCATTGTCAAAGGTCCGGTTTCATCATGAACGATTTCCATACCCTGGACGATTTCGATCTGCGGGACAAGACCGTCATCCTGCGCGTGGACATCAACTGCCCCTTGGACCAGGAGTCCCTTGAGATCAAGGACGACAATCGGATCCAACAGAGCCTCGTCACCATCAAAGACATTGCCGAGGCGGGAGGCAAGGTGGTCATCCTGGCCCATCAGGGTCGAAAGGGAGAATGGGACTTCATCTCCATGAAGGCTCACTGCGATCGGATGTCCAACCACTACGGCCTCCCGGTCAGATACGTGGATGATATCTCAGGCGAGAATGCCAAGATAGCCATCACCGACATGGTTCCCGGAGAGGTCATAATGCTGCGCAACATCCGGGACCTGGATTACGAGCGAAAGAACCGATCCCCTGAGGAGCATGCGATCAGCGAGCTCGTCACCGCATTGGGGCCGCTTGCGGACCTGTACGTATGTGATGCTTTCGCCACCGCACACCGATCGCAGTGTTCAATGGTCGGGTTCACCATTAACCTGCCCTCGGCCGCAGGGAGACTATTGCGGCAAGAGGTGGAGGCGTTGTCCCAACTGATCGTACGCCCGGAGCGGCCGACCTTGTTCATATTTGGTGGGACGAAGTTCGGTGACGCCATTGACACTACATGGACACTGCTGAAGCAAGGCAAGGCTGACAAGGTTGCCCTGGTCGGTCTGGCTGGTATGGCATTCCTTATGGCATCGGGCATCGAGCTCGGGAAGCAGAACCTAGCTGCCCTGCACAAGGAGCTCACTCCGGAGAACCTTGATGAGGCCCGGGAGCTTATGCGCACCAAGAAAGAGAACATCATACTACCGGTTGACGTCGCTCTCAACGTGGACGGTGAGCGGGTGGAGATCGCAGTGGATGAGTTACCCACCGAATACCAATCACTGGACATCGGATCTCGGACCGTCGATGCGATCGTCACTGCCATAGATGAGGCGGGGACGGTGTTCATGTCCGGCCCTGCCGGCATGTACGAACGCCCGGGATTCGAATTAGGAACAAGATTGTTGCTGGAATCAATGGCCAATGCCGATGCCTTCACCGTGGTTGGTGGAGGACATACCGCCAACGCGGTCACCGGCTTCGGACTCGCCGATAAAATGAGCTACGTGAGCACTGCAGGAGGAGCGTTGGAGGCGTTCATCCTTGGTGAGACGCTCCCCGCCATCGATGCGCTAAAGCGTAATAAGAAGAGAGAGTAAGAGGTTTTCAGAGTATGTCGACCATGCGGGTCAACGCCTCTTCTATGCGTTCCACCGACTGGGTGAGCGCCATGCGCACATAGCCTTCGCCCATGTCACCGAATCCGATGCCAGGTGTCACAACTATGCCCGCGTCCAGCATCTTCTCGGCGAAGGCCATCGAGTCGCCACCGATGTTCAACCAAATGTAGAATGTGGCCTTGGGCATAGGGGGGTTCAGATCCAGACGCCGCAGGCCAGCAACCATGACGTCTCGACGTCCTTGATAGATGTCGATATTGTCCCGAACCATCTTTGGTAAACGAGGACCGTCGAATTGGGACAATGCCCTCATTGCCGCCCTCTGTATGAACTTCGGAGTGCCGGAATCGATCTGCGACTTGCACTTGCGCAGCCCCGCCACCAGGTCACGGTTGCCTACCGCATAGGCCATACGATATCCGGTCATGTTGAATGTCTTGGACACCGAACCGAACTCTATACAGTCCATGCCCGCTTCCAATGCACTAGGCGCCAGGTAGTCATCGAAGCACATCTCCGAGTACGCATTGTCATAACAGAATATGATACCATTGTCGCGACACTGATCCATCACTCTTTTGAGGTACTCTATATCAGCCACCGCCCCTGTAGGGTTATTGGGGTAGTTGAGATACAGCATCTTAGCATCCTTGGGAATGTCCTCCACCCTCATCAGGAAGCCATCCTTCTCATGTAGAGGCACCCGCACCGTTATCGCATCGGTGAGCGTGGCCGCGCCGTTCGCATACACCGGGTAAGCAGGATCGGGGCTGATCACCTTCTCACCGGGGTTGACGAAAGCCCGACAGATGTTAGCGATGCCCTCCTTGCTGCCGATGAGCACCGTGACCTCCTTGTCCGGGTCGAGATCGATGCCAAAGCGTTGCTTGTAATAGTCAGCGATCACCACTCTTGTACCCCTTTCACCAGACGACGACGGATAGGTGTGGGTGGATGGGTCCGCTACCGCATCCTGAACCGCCTTGATGATCGGCCCTGGAGTAGGAACGTCCGGGTCACCGATGCCGAAGTCGATCATGTCCAAGCCCTGCGCCTTCTTCTCAGCCACCATCTCCTCCATACGAGCGAAGAGGTAAGGCGGCAACCTCTGAAGCCTGTCTGCCATCTCATATCTCATAGATCGTACTCTCCTATGAATACCAACTCGGCCGATCCGGCCATCATCACTCGGGATCGGTCCACATCAACGCATATGTGCAGGTCACCACCAGGCAACGACACAGTCATCGGCGTGCCGAACGACATACGGCCAGTGACGCAGGCGGCGGCACCCACAGCGCAGGCGCCGGTGCCGCAGGCCTTGGTCCAGCCCACGCCTCGCTCGTAGACCTCCACTTCCAGTCGTCCATCGCGAATGCGCACGAACTCCACATTCACCCGATTAGGGAAGGCTTCATGCCCTTCAATGGCCGGCCCCATCACTAGGCGATCCTCGGCTGGCACATTTTCAAATATGACGAAATGAGGGTTGCCCATGCTCACGGGCACCCCCGCCAACCTACGTCCTTTTACGTTGATGTGCTGCGCATGGCGCTCACCCTGGCAACGCATGGGGACCTTGTCGCAGTCCATCTCCGGGGGGCCCATATCCACCGTCACCGCGGTCACCTTTCCATCGACCACATCGCAATCGATGCGCTTGATACCACCCAAGGTCTCGATCTCCATCTTTCCTCGGGGTACGATGCCGCGCTCGTACAGATGCTTGGCCACGCAGCGGATGCCGTTCCCGCACATCTCCGCTTCACTGCCATCCGAATTGAGGATCATCATGGTGGCGTCAGCCACATCGCTGGGGCGTAGATACAGCAACCCATCAGCGCCGATGCCAAAGTGGCGGTCGCAGGCCCGTTGAGCAAAATCAGCATCGAACGGCGCCTTGAGGTCCATGTCCTCAAGCAGCACGAAGTCGTTACCCATGCCCTGATACTTCCAGAACCTCATTGCATCAACCTCTCCGGCACCCTCTGATTCCTCAGCACATCCTCAAGGGTCTCACGCTCCCGAATAAGGTCCGCTTGTCCATCGATCACCAGCACCTCGGCACATCGAGGCCGGGAATTGTACTGAGAGGACATGGTCGATCCATACGCTCCAGCGTCCAGCACGGCGATCAGGTCGCCATTCTGAGCCTCTGGAAGCATGCGCCCCTTGGCCAGAATGTCGCCGGACTCGCACACCGGGCCGGCCACATCGTACTCCGCTTCCGGCTCGGCACCATAGCGGTTGACGATCACCACATGGTGGTACGAATCATACATGGCTGGACGGATCAGGTTGTTGAAGCCAGCATCTACGCCGATGTAAGCCTTACCACCAGTCTCCTTGATGTCAACCACGCGGGACAGCAGCACGGTGGTATCGGCCACGATATAGCGGCCAGGCTCCAGCGCGAACGTGCCCACGTTGCTGTCCTCTAGCACCATGCGGGTCAGGATGGCGCCGAGTTGCTCCACATCCATCTCCTGTTCATCTGGGTGGTAGGGTATGCCTATCCCGCCGCCGATGTCGATGAACTCCAGCGTGATACCGAGTTCCTCCTCGACCCTATTGGCCACCCCTATAAGCACCTCGGTCACCTCTATGAACGGCTCCACACTCTGACCCCCGGAACCGATGTGAGCGTGCACGCCTACTGGCACTAGGTCCAAGTTGACCGCCTCCCGGTATGCATCCATGATCTCCTCCAACGGTATCCCGAACTTGGACGCCTTCTTACCGGTGACCACCTTATCATGATGTCCTGAGCCCACGTTGGGTGTGACCCGGAACGATACCTTGTCTCCAGTCGATATGGCGGCCAGGCGTCGTAGCTCATGGAATGAGTCTATATTGATCATCACGCCCCGATCCACCACGGCCTCCAGTTCCTCGTCGCTCACGTTGACCCCGGTGTACAATATACGGTCGGGGGTGAAACCGACCCGGAGGCATGTGTCAACCTCGCCGATGGATACGGCGTCGATGCAACTGCCCTCCTGCTCCAGCACCCTCAGCACCGCCAGGTTGGTATTGGCCTTGCAAGCGTAGTGCACCCTGATAGGCATATGCTGGCTAAATGCCTGCGATATCCGACGATAGTTGAGACGCAACGCGAACTCGTCCGTCACGAAAAGCGGAGTACCAAAGCGCTCCGCCAGCTCCTCGGCTGATATGCCACCGATGAGCATCTGCCCATTATCCTCCTCAAAAATCCTCATAGCATCAACCTATCAGCTGCTGGTGCAGCTCCCGTATCACATTCTCACATCTAGTATCGGAAACCATGAAGTTAAGAGCCACATCCGATGCCCCCTCTGAGATCAGCTCCACGTTGGCCCCCGCCGCCTGCACCGCTCCGAATATGCGGCCAGATGCGCCACAGGAATCGATAAGGTTGTCGCCCACGGCACAAACTAGAGCGACGCCATCCTTGACCGTTATATTCTCCACGCGATCGCCCTCGGCCCGATGGATGGCCTCCACCACCTCGGACACCTCTTGAGTGGGTATGACAAAAGCCAGAGTAGACAGGGACGACGATAGGGCGTAAGTGGTGACCCTGGCACTGTCTATGTGCTGTATAATGTTGGAGACCAGTCCCATACGGTATGCCACCTCTGGCGCGTATACCTTCACTATCGAGAGATCCCTCATCATGGCCACGGAGCGCAGCAAGGATGTGCCTGCCACCCTAAGTCGATGGATGACCGTCCCCTCACCATCGGGGTTGAAGGTGTTTCTCACCCGCAGGGGAATGTCACTCTTGCGTACCGGCTCTATGGTGCGTGGGTGCAGCACCTTCGCTCCAAAGTATGCCAGGTCAGCGGCCTCTCCGGAGTTCATCTCCACTATTGTGCGGGCCGGTGGCACCACCCGGGGATCGGCTGTCTTGACCCCGTCCACATCGGGC
>JAUVWO010000082.1 GCA_030604065.1 Methanomassiliicoccales archaeon
CCCACGCCTTCGCTGCCATCAAGACGTTCACGGTCTACTTGAACGTCACCGACGAGGCTGGAAACTGGGACAACATCTCCAAGACGGTGACCATAACCTCCTCGCCCAGGCCTGACCTGCGCATCACCGAGATGACCTTCTCGGATAACTTCCAAGAGGGCGCGACCGGTAAGATCTTCGTCAACGTGACCAACGTGGGCAACGCACCCACCACCAACGAGATCTCCATCACCTTCTACACCATCAACGACGACGGCTCATCGTCCAAGATCGGTACCAAGGTGATCAGTGACTCCATAGAGGAGGATGGCTACAGGGTTATAGAGTGGGATCATGCCTTCTCCCCGAGCGGTAACTACACCGTGAAGGCAGAGGCGTCCACCCCTGGAGAGATCAACACCGGTGACAACACGTTCACCAGCTTCGTCAACGTGGATGAGGCTGGCTGGAAGGCGATCGCCCTCTATGGCGGCATATTTGCCATCATCATCGTGGTGATCGTGCTGGTGTATTACCGGAAGAAGATCCCTGGCATGGATCGAAGGAAGAAGTAAAGGCCTTCGGGCCCCTTTCTTCATTTTCTATTTTCCTCGAACATTTATTATTGATATCCGTCTTAGCTCTGCCAATGATAAGACTCCTGGACCCGGGGTTGATGGAACCATGGATGACCGTAGCAGTGGACGAAGCACTGGCACTGTCTCGCCAGAAGAGATGCGAGGACACTCTTCATCTCTACGTCAGGGATCGTCCTACCATCTCACTTGGCTACTTTCAGGATCCTCAGACATCGGTGGACATGGAAGCGGTGGATCGTCACGGCGTGTCGCTGGTGAGGCGCATGAGCGGTGGGAGCGCCATATATACAGATAGCGACCAGCTGATCTATTCGCTGGTCACAGAACCCGATAGGCTGCCCGATCGCGACCTATCGTTCAGGCTGGTGTGCGGAGCCTTGGTCTCCGCCCTGGGATCGCTGGGCATCGATGCGGAGTACAAGCATCCGAACGATGTGCTGGTCAACGGTCGCAAAGTGTCCGGTTCGGCGCAGGCCCGTTGTCATGGGGCGGTGGTGATTCACGGAACCATCGTGCTGGATGTGGACCTCGATATGGTAAGCTGTCTGTTGAGGCCCAGGGAGCGGTCCGAGCCGATGTCGTACCTGGGCATGTCCTCGCTAAAACGAGAGCATGGTCCACTGTCGATGGACAATCTCAAACGATCGGTGACGAAGGCCTTTTCAGAGGCCTTCGGAGAAGAGATAGTGCCAGGGGCATTGACCACATGGGAAAGGGATACAGCGGATACGCTGTGTCGCCAGCGCTATTCCGATCCGAAGTACACCCGGAGCATCTCAATCGGACTCTAAGTCCAGAAGCGCAACCTTGCGGGCGTCGATGAAGAACCCCATTCTACGGTGCAGCATGATCGATGTCGTGTCCTCGGGCATGATCGCGCTGTGAATTGCCTGAGCTCCTTTCAACTTGCCTTCTTCTATGACCTTTTCGAGCAATGCCGATCCGATACCCGAGCGTCGGTTATTGGGGTGCACTCCTTCGTTCTCCACCCACACCATGACGTTGGTGTTGTACACATGGTTCAGTATCTGAGCGAATATGAATCCCACGACCTTGTTCTCTTCCTTGGCCACAAAACTCAGCCCCGTCTCCCTGAAATGCTCGAAGGATTCGTTCCCAGACGCTCCGAGTTTATTGATGAGCTCAGGGGAGAGGTCGTCCCATCTGCGATCCAGCGACTGCTCTATGTACTCCCTGATGCAGAACAGCTCTAGCGTTCTCACCGGGTTGTAATCCTCAACATCCAGCGGTAGTATCTCCATCACATCTCCTCCGGTGCACCGATGCCCAGATTCTCCAGCACGTTCCTTAGGACCCACATGGTACACTCCACCAGCGTGAGTCTGTGGTCCCGGTACTTCCCCGAGGACAGTACCGGTGTGGCTACGTAGAACTGGTTGAACGTCGACGCCAGCTCATGGCCGTAAACAGGAAGGGCGTTGATACGCCATTCCTCGCCACAATCCCTCATTACCTGAGGGAACCGAGATATGGCTCGGACCAATTTCCTCTCGGTGGGGTCGACGAGCATGTCAGGATCGGCCCGACGCTCGTAATCCCCCGCCTTGCGTAGTATGCTGCAGGCCCGTGCATGCGAGTACTGCAGATATGGGGCACTGTTCCCCTCGAAGTTAAGCGCTTCCTCCCAGTGGAACACCAGGGGCTTCTCCGGCTGCACCTTGGCGATGCTGTGACGGATGGCGCCCCTGCCGATGATACGGGCGATCTCCCGCATGCGCTCTTCGGACAGGTCCTCACGCCTCTTCCTGACCTCCTCGTATGCCCGCGTCTCTGCTTCGTCGATAAGGTCGTCCATGTAGACCACCGTACCCTTCCGAGTGGACATTTTCCCTTCGGGTAGCGAGACAAAGGAGTAGAATAGGCATTCTGGAGCCCTGGGCTCGCCTAGTAGACCGAGGGCGATGGTGAGTTGCTGGGATCCCAACTTTTGATCCTCGCCGAGCACATCGATCACCCGGTCTGCCCGACGGAACTTGTCCAGATGATAGGCCATGTCCCTTGTGGTGTAGAGCGTGGTGCCGTCACCACGGGTGAAGAAGAAACGGGTATCCTTGCCGTGGACCTCGAACTCGTTGAGATCCAGGTATAGAGCCCCACCCTCCTCGTGACATTGTTCAACGCGGGTCAGGGAGTCCACGATGTCCTTGGCGGCCCCATCAACGATGAAGTCAGACTCCCACTTGAATGAGTCCAGCGACACGTTGATGGTGTCCAGGGTGGTCCCTATTTCGGCAAGCATCATCTCGGTGGTGTGCCGGACCTTGTTGATGACCTCGGCATCGCCATCCTCGAAGCGCTGCAGCATCGAGGCCACTTCCGTTCGCACATCTGGATCCTCTTCCAGTCTACGGTTGGCTATCTGGTAGAAGCCGACCAGGCGGTGATCGTCCTTGTCGCGTCCGGTGGCATCCACCTCGCTGGGGTCTATGTTCTCCAGCCCCCATGTCAACAGCACCACCTGCTTGCCCACGTCGTTGACGTAGTACTCGGTGGTGATGTCATATCCGCAATGGCGCATGCAGCGGGCCAGGGTGTCACCGATGATGGGATTCCTTGCCCGGCCTACGTGGATCGGGCCGGAGGGGTTGACCGAGGTGTGCTCCAGCAGCACGATCTTTCCTCGAGTATCACCCTTGCCGAAGTCCAACCTCCTTTGTAGGACGTCTTCGAGCGTACTCTTCACCAAGAAGTCATCGTTGATGCGGAAGTTGAGGTATCCCCTATCGGCCCAAACCTCGCGTATCATGTTCTCGGCTGGAATTAAATTGGCAAGCTCTTCGGCGATGGCCACGGGGGGGCGGCGAAGCGCCTTGGCCATGGGGAAGCAGGGAACTGCAAGGTCGGCGATACCGGCCGGAGGCGATTCCAGCACGTAGTCCACCTCGGTACCCATCGATCGTAATCCGCCGTCGATGGCCTTTCTTACCGCAGCCCTGATATCATCCCATGGTTCATTCATCAGACGGCCCCCACGCTGTAGCGCAGCAACGCCGCGATCCCTCCAAAGGCCCTCATCAGCATCTCACCCTCCTCGGAGTCCTCTGAAACGAGTGCTATCTGGCTACCGACGGCGCTTATCTGGTTGAAGAAGTCATCTACCAGGTCAATATCCTCCAGCACCTCGGCCCGCTTGTCGCACTGAGGGCAGGTTGGATTTTCTGGTAAAGCATCCATGGTCACCCAATGCTGTCCGCACTCGCAACCAAGCAGGACCCTTCTGCGATCGAGTCCTTCGGACAACAGCAGGATGTCGACCGCACCGATATCCAACACGTGGCGCACCTCTTTCTCGCCATATGCCGCCAACCCTCCTTCGGACTTGCGGATCTCGGTGAGTAATCGGTCGATGAGTGCCTTCTCTTTCATAAGGTCCAGGTCTGACAGGGCGTCCTTGGCCTTGTCCACCAGCTCCCGGAGGCCGTATTCGTCGGTGTATCCTGTATCGAATGAGTCGATAACCTTCTTCTGCAGCTCATGATTCAGATATTCCTCTTTGAGGAAGAAGTCCTTGGTGGCTCCGGGACCACCTACCAATATCCCCTGGAGGTCTGGGTTCTCAAGGAAAGCATCATCGGCGGTACGGGCCACGCGCTTGTAGAACTCGTGGGCGGCTATCTCTATCAACCGTTCGAAACGCTGTGCCGACTGCCCTCCCTTCCGGTGCTTTGATGGTACCTGGGATTGAATGTTACGAATGATCCTGATGCGTTTGCCGATCAGGGAGCCAACGGTCGCCTCGCTGCGGTCGACCACTATGAGTCCGTAGGACCGTTTGTCGGCCAGCATATCTAGGAGAGGCTCGGTGAAGAAGGTCGAGTCGCATCGGTACAGGAAGGTGGTGATGGGCTCTGGAGGCTCCAGCACGAATTGGATCATCTTGGTCTGGTCCCCGCTGGTGGGGGCCTCTCCCACGAAGAACACCACACCGTTCTTGGGCGGTCTGCGGTATGTCCTAAGGCGGGATAGAATCGAATCGATAGCACCCGTGACCGCCTTACGGGTACCCTTGGACTTGATGTTTGAAGATTGAGAGTATTCGTTCCTCAGATAGGCGGTGACGTCCGAGATCTGTTTGGAATATGGAACATAGACCGATATAAGCTCAGTACCCCGACCACGGATGTCCTTGATCTCATCCATGGCCCTCTTGAAATCGTACTTTGCCTTGTCGGCATCTGGTGAGATGGCGTCCATCGTAATATACACCTATGATTTTTGTAGAAAAAACGGATTCAATATAAAACTGTTGGTGCATCTTCATGCAAACGGTCGTAATATCGATAGTTGGTGTATCTCATGCAAACGGTCGTAATATCGCTAGGTGGATCCATCCTAATACCGGGAAACGACGATGCGCGTTACATCGGTAGGCTGGCGGAAACAATCAGGAAACTGTCGAGTGAATACCGCCTGCTGCTGGTCTGTGGAGGTGGGCAGGTTGCCCGCTACTATGCACGTACTGGCCGGGATCTGGGGGGCACGGTGGATCAACTTGACATGATGGGGATCGATGTAACCCGGGTCAACGCCCGTTTGGTGGCCACCGCCCTTGGGGACGTTGCAATTCAGGTGGTCCCGCATACGTTGGAGCGGGCGGCTGAGATGTGCGATCAAGGGGTGGTGGTGATGGGTGGTACGATCCCCGGTCACACAACCGATGCGGTTGCAGCAATGCTGGCGGAGCTTGTGGGTGCCGATCGCATCGTCAACGCCACCTCGGTGGATGCGGCGTACTCCGATGACCCTAGGACCAACCCTGGCGCAGAGCGGTACTCGCAAATAGGTTTCGAGAAGTTCAAGCTGCTCATCTACCCGGATCACGATGCTGGCAGGTCCTCTGTGTTCGATCCCAAGGGGGCTGAGGTGGTGCTCAGGACCAGGACCCCTTTGTACATCGTGGACGGTAGGGACCTGTGCGACATGGAGGCGGCTATCCGCGGCAGGTCGGTCAAAGGGACCTTGGTATCAGATCCCTAGATCATCCAGGTCCTTGCTGGTGACGACGGTGATGTCCATCGCCTCCAATAGCTCACGCACCGCGGTGGCCTGCGAACGTTTCATCGACTTGCGGTGTATGTAGGCCATCTTCGCCCCGGGCGTGGACCCGATCGCGAGACGCAGCACTCGTTCCATATCTCCTTCCAATGCATAGGTTGGTACCATGTGGCCGAAGGATATATGGTTGGAGATGCAGATATCAGTGAATCGAGGGGCGTAGTGTCCTCCCCCGACCCCTATGGTCACTGGTCCCTTCTCGACCCTGGTCTCGAGCAGCATACGGGCCAGTGCTTCGCCCGCTGCCCGATCATCCCAACGGGCCTCATCGGAACCGATCTCCACGTATACCGTGGGCAACCGTACTGAGGGGCCGTGGTGGGTGACCTCGAATGAGATATCGTAGCCAAGCCCCGAACCGGTACGGACCAACGTCCTGAGGAGTGAGGTCATGAGATGCGGCGCTGATGGAACCAACGTCCCGGGCGAGCCACCAGCCTTGGCGTCATGGTAGTTCCCGATGGGGTGTACGGTTAGGGTCGGTATGCCGCTCTTGGCCCGGTGCTTGGACAGCACCACCATGGAATCGGGTTCGATCCCAAGTGCCTTGGACACCTCATCGTCGATGCCATCAGCCCGGATGTGCATATCCGGTATGGTGATCATGACCATGCATTTCCTTCGGTGCACGGTCGTTCCTTTGAACTCGCCGCACTCCTCCCAGTCGGTGAGTTCCAGTAACCGGTCGCGGATGTTCACGCTGGCAGGGTCCTGTTCGCTGCAAAGGATGAGCAGCATCGTGTCACCGGTTGCGATCCAACTCGGCGTTCAGAAGCGCATCGGCCTGGGTTATCACGGGGTGGTCCCTACGAACATGGGTGAAGGCGATCCGGTCG
>JAUVWO010000028.1 GCA_030604065.1 Methanomassiliicoccales archaeon
CGCGAACAGATCGAGCCCAATCTGAAGGAGGGGGCGGCGCTTGACTTCGCACACGGATTCTCCATCGTCTACGGCCTCATCGACCCCCCAAAGAATGTGGATGTCATCATGATGGCACCCAAGTCACCCGGCGACATGGAGCGCAGGATGTACCGTGAGGGATTCGGCGTGCCCGCCCTGATCGCCATCGAGCATGACCACAGCGGAAATGCCAAGGCCATCGCCCTGGCCCTGGCCAAGGGCATGGGCATGACCAAGGCGGGGGTGTTCGAGACCACGTTCAAGAACGAATGCTTCTCCGACCTGTTCGGGGAGCAGGCGGTCCTGTGCGGCGGCGTCACGGCACTGATCAAGACCGGTTACGAGACCCTGACCGAGGGCGGTTACCCCCCGGAAATAGCATACTTCGAGGTGCTGCATGAGCTCAAACTCATCGTGGACCTTATACAAGAGGGGGGACTGATGCACATGTGGCAGGTGGTATCCAACACCGCCGAGTTCGGTGGCCTTACCACCAGGGACAGCGTGATCAATGAGGAGTCCCGCAAGGCCATGCGTCGCATCCTCGATGATATCGAGTCTGGACGTTTCAAGGACGAGTGGCGCGCTGACTGGAAAGGCGGTCTCAAAAAGCTCAAGACGCTAGAGGCGGCCGAGGCGGCTCATCCGGTCGAGGAAGTGGGGAAGGACATCCGCGCCCTGTTCGAGCGTCGTTGAGGGGCGACCCCTCATTCCCCAACTCAATTAATACCAGTACCTTCCATAGGTTCCGGGCAGGTGTTGGGATGTGTCCCTTCCCTCACCCTCTGGCATCCTAGTTTCCCACATTGGCCCGAGCATCACCAGTCCAGCGCAGAACATCCCTAGCCCCACACTTGCTATGGCTAGGTGCCATGGCGTCGTGTTGATCAACGCATTATTGGCAATGAACATCAGAGCCCATGTCAACAGGCCTGTCACAGATAACGACTTGACCATGATGGAGACCGTGGCCCTTGCCAAACAGCAGGACAAACGCCGCTGCTGCCAGTATCAGTGCCATGTATATCACGTTGAATGGTATCATTAAAACAAAAAACACCATCGCCATGATGGTCGCGATGACCACGAATCTCCTGGGCTGGTGTGTTTCCAACCTCATCCCCCCAATCTTGATGGAAATCAGGTTTCGAGTAGATAAAAGATGCCCATCATCACAATCCCGCCTCGACCAGGATCGAACATCATCGAGATTTTGGATGGCCCAATGTCGACATCCTATTCAGCTCCAAGGCCACAATGATTTCTCTTGCTCAAGTGGGTGTGTGACCAGAACCGTGACACCAATGTGAAAGGTATTTTAGGTAGGCTTTACACTTGAGGTGATCGGGCGATCTCATGGGAATGAAGATGATCATGCGCGCACCGGTGGGTAAATTCATAATCGATCTGAACGACAACGAGACCGCAGACGCACTGTGGCTGGCGCTACCGTTGGACGTTTACCTTAACCAATGGGGTTGCGAGGTGTACTTCGAGATACCGGTTGAAATGCCACTGGAGAACGGCCGGCGGGAAATGGGAGCGGGCGAAGTGGGTTACTGGCCTCAGGGTCGTGCGCTTTGCATATTCTACGGCCCCACCCCTCTAAGCACCGATGATAAGGCGGTAGCGGTGGATCCGGTCACTCCCCTGGGAATGGTGCGGGAATGGGAGGGCCTGAAGGCCCTAGGAGACCGGATGTGGGTACATCTAGAGCGCCATTCCGACTAGTCGCCACCTATCAGGTCCACACCACCGAAGGCCATGGTGGGCACAATGGTGTTATGGTGTACCGTGCTGTCATCAGCGATGCCACGGATGTCCTTGACCGCATCGAACATGTTGCCGGATAGCAAGGCGTTGCGAATTGTACCGACCACCTCTCCGCCCTCGATCATGTGCCCACAACGCACCTCTAGCCCGAATCGTCCGGTAAGCGGATCGGCCTGGGGCCAGGCGAACTGTTCCACATATATTCCCCGGTCGACCGATGACATCACATCCTCCACGCTCTTGCCTCCGGGGATCACCACCAAATTCAGGGGAGCGATCTTGTTCCCCCCCCGGTAGATGGCCCTTGGGTCCGTGGTACTACGCTTGATGACGTTGCCGGTGGGTTTGACCCCGGCCTTGGTGGCATTGTAATTATCATACATGAATTCCTTCAGCACCCCGCTCTGCACCAGCGGGCGCTTGGACGCGGAGCAGCCCTCATCGTCAAAGCAACCGGAAAGGATGCCTCGAGGGTCGGTGGGGTCCTCGAGCAGCGTAAGCGACCTGCTGGCAACCTGCTCGCCCAACCTATCCGCCCACGGGCTACGGCTGAGGTTGACCTCCTCACCGCTCATGGCCACGCCAATGGAAGTGGTCAGCATCTCCGACGCATTGTGCGGGGGCAGTATCATGGTCAGCGTCTCTCGACCTTGATAAGGAACCGCGTTCGCCGCAGCTTTGGCCTTCTGCACCAGGCGCATTCCCATGATCTCAGGATCAAAACCTTCCAGCGAATGGGAGAACCACTGCTCAATCCCCTCCCCAGGACGGGGTTCATCCGACATCGAGGTGAAGTGCATGTAGACCATGGAATAGGCATGATGGGCCTCCTGCCCGTTGGTGTTACCCACCACTGTATCCACAGAGCCCGAGCGGATCATTGCTCTAGGAACCTTTACCCCATGACGGTTGACCAACGCCACCACCTGCATAGCCACCTCGACCAGGTGAGCAGGGAACAGACCGTCGATGTTTTCTGACACCACATCGGGCTCGAACATCAGCGGCCCCTGAGGGCCTATGAACCCCTTGAACACGGGGTCAGGCATCGACATGGCCCCAGCCTCCATGGCCCGGTGGACACAGGTATCGATCTCCTTGAAACCATTGAAGTTGGCCGTAGCCCGACCCAATCTATTGTCCTTGAGTATGCGTACCCCGATCCCGCGATCCACGCGCTCCTCGGTGACGCTGATACGGTCGCCGTCAACGTAGGCGCATATGCTGCGAGACTCGCTGACGAACGCCTCCGCCTGCTCCGCACCAATGCGCCGGGCCCGCTCCAACCCATGCATATAGGCCGAGCTGATGTTGATGACCATCTACGCACCCCCCACTGTGATCTGTGAACGGCAGTAAGGCCCTCCACCCGAAACTGGGACCCAATCCTCTATGCCCTTGCCGCAGTAGCCTGGATCCAGGCGCAGCTCATTGCCCATCCCGTCAGTTGTCCTGAGTATGCTGAGCGCATCACCGGTGAGGGTGAGCGAGCGCACCATGCCCGATATCTCGCCATCTACCACTCTGAACCCCCTCAGCACCTTGGCCTCGAAGCCTCCGCCCACTGGATCCTCCATACCACAGGTCATTCGATCAGAGAGCACCCCGTCCTTGACCCCTTCGAGCAACTCCTCAAGGGTCCAGTCGCCAGCCTCGAAATAGGTGTTGGTCATCCTAGCCCACACCCGGTGGCTGAAATCCTGAGCCCGCCCGTTACCGGTGGTGGGCACACCCATAGCAGACGCGGTCTCCAGGGTGTGCATAAATCCATTGTACACGCCGTCCTTTATGATCACCGACCGCGATGAAGGAGTGCCCTCGTCATCGAACGGTATGTAACCGAAGGCGCCGGGACAGGTGCCGTCGTCCACCATGGTGATGAGCTCACTGGCCACTGTGTCGCCCACCCTATCGGTCAGGAACGAGCGCCGCTTGACCACTTCATCGGCCTCGGAGGCGTGGCCCATGACCTCATGGGCCAACAACCCGGACACCGATGGGTCGCTTATGACCGTCATCCTCCCCTGAGGAGGGCGTTCCGCCTCCAAAGTGGCGATGGCCTCCTTGGCAACATGCTCACCAATGGCGGGCAGATCCGCGTCCATGACCAACTCGAAGCCTGCGCTACCGCCCTTCCCATCATAGTACATCTCAGTGCGGTCGCCCTCCTTGGCCACCGCGAAAGCGAAGAATCTGGTGCGAACCTCCTCCCAGGATATGACCGAGCCCGAGGAGTTCACCAACAGGTTGTTGCGCACCTCCTCAGAGTAATTGGTGTTGCGGTTGACGATGCGATCGAGCGCCTGGGCCTTATCTAGGTGCATCAGCTCACCGATCTTCTGCTCCACATCCATGTCACGGGGATGGATCCTGAGCTCCGCTTTCATGTCCCGCTTGACCGTGGGGGGGGCCTCCATGTCGTTGCCACGCATCATACCGGCCGAACGGACCGCCCTGATAGCTATATCAGACACGCTCTGCCGGTCCAGCGCCACCGTGCTCGCCGTACCCCACACTCCTCCGACCCGCGCCCGCAGGCATACGCCAGCCATGTGATCGTCACTCAGGTCCCTGACCGCACCGTCGACCAGCCTGATACCCAGGCCATCGACCGTCTGGAACCTCGCATCGCAGAACTGCGCACCTTGGGCGCGCATGATCTCCACCGCCCTCTCAAGTATGTCCTCCATCATACCACCCTCAGATCCTTGTCCGCCAGTGTCAGTATTCGATAACCGCTCGAGGTGACCACCACTGTGTCCTCGATGCGGATCCCCCCCATTCCAGGCAAGTATATGCCAGGCTCAGCGGTAAGCACCATGTTCTCCTTCAAGACCATCTGCGACCTGGGAGACAGACTACCAGGATCGTGCACCGACAGACCCACGCCGTGGCCGAAGGAGTGGATGAATCGCCCCTGAAACTCGGTGGCGTCGATTATCCCCCTGGCGGCAGCGTCGACCTCTCTGGCCATGACCCCTGGAGCAATGGCGTCCAGCCCGGCCTGCTGGGCATCCAGCACGACCTCATATGCCCTCCTCATCTCATCGTCCACATGGCCGAGGAAAAAGGTACGGGTTATGTCGGACGCATATCGCTGGTATATGCAGCCGAAGTCAAACAGCGCCGTCTCCCCTTGATCCAGCTTCCTATCGCCAGACAGATAATGGGGCTCGGCCGCATTCGACCCGAAGGCGCAGATCGGCGGAAAGCTGTTACCGCTGGCGCCCAGCCTCTGCATTCGGTAACTGATCTCCGCGGCCAGGTCCGACTCGCGGACGCCTGGTTCCATCAGTGAAGGGATCTCGCCAGCGACCTGGCCGGCTATGGCACAGGCCCTTGAGACTGCATCTATCTCAGAGGGATCCTTGATCATCCGAACCCTCTCCACCGCCTCCCAGACGTCGACCAGCTCAGCATCCGATACAGTACGACCTATGGTATTGGCCAGACGGTGGGTCAGACCAGCACCGTTGACCCCTATCCGCTTGGCGCCCGAGAGCGCCTCGGCAATCATCTCCTGGCGCTGGTCCTTGTCTTGGTACACCTTTACCTCGGCCAGGGATTCCCTGGCCGAAGTCTCCTCCAGAGGGCTGGTGTGAAGCTCCAACCTGCCATCGGGATAAGCGAAAGCAACGCAACCTTCGAACAGGCCGGACCTGACCCCTGTGAAGTAATAGAATGATAGATCTATGAAGGGCTCCACATCGTTGGCTAGAACGATGACGTCCACCTCGCCGTCCAACGCCTGGTACAAACGTTCAACCCGGCTCACCTGTCCACCTCTGACGGCCAACGGGCTTGGGCTATTTAACATTGGTCAGATGCCTATCCACACGTTGTCCAGTAACCGTCTGACCGTCGCCACCGCCGACAGGGCTGCCAGGAAACTAGTGGAGGGGTTGGACGGGCTGGGTACGTTCTGGGTCTCGGCCCGTATCTCCCCGAACGGCCCCCGCACTTCCAGCAAATGTGTGTTCCTCTCTGTCTCTGGGTCGCAGACTATGATCACCTTGGTGTCCTCAAAACCCACTCCTAACAACGACAGGGTCGCCGCCACGTTCAGACTGATGGGAAACAGTTTAGCCGCCTCCCGGGCCGTGCCTTCGAACACCACCGTTGCTGTGCGTAACGAGTCCACGTCGATGCCGTGCTCGATAAGCGCAGGATTGCCCCGAAGGCTGCGCGGGGCCTTGATGGTGGTCAATCGGACCTCGTCCACCTCACCCATCGCGGCCGCATGGAGCCCATCGGTTCCCGACACCGCACCCGATGGCACCATCAACCGCCCGCCACGTTTCTTGGCCAGTTCCATGATCGTTTGCCTGAACCGATCATCGGTGAGGGCTCCGACGCTCATCATCATCAGATCAACACCTAGGCCTAGGACTATGGGCGCATAGGTCCATGCCGCTTCTTGGCTAGCGGCTTCGATGACTAGGTCGACGTGGGATATGGCTGACTGTATCTCTTTATCGTCGGAGCCGATGTAACGCCCCCTGATCATCTGGGAGGCCAATAATCTAGCCTGATCCCTGCCCTTGTCGGTGAGGAGCACCTCACCTATGCCCTCCATGCTGTCGAGGGACTTGGCCAGCATAGAGCCGATGGAACCGCATCCGATAATAAGCACGTCCATTTTTCTCACCTGGGTGTCGATGATGATGATACATGATGAAGCTTTCGCGGGGCAAAGGGATATGAAGCTGTACAACGTCAGAAGCCCTGTGAGGTATGAGACCCTGGAGCATACCGCGGACGTGTACGTAAGAGCCCGTGGTATCGATCTATGTGAATGCTTCACCAACGCGGCCTACGCACTATTCGACCAGATGGTCGATGTCTCCACAGTCAGACCGCTAGAGTCCCGGACCTTCGAGGTGGAGGGTGTGGACCCGGAGGAGCTGCTGTACGATCTGCTATCAGAACTTCTGTGTCTGCATGACACAGAGGGCCTGGTATTCTCCGAGTTCGAGGTGGCAATCGGCGAGGGGCGGCTCCAATGCAAGGCACACGGCGAGGGCCTGGACCTTGAGCGCCATCGGCCCCGGTCAGAAGTGAAAGCGATCACCTATCATATGCTAAAGATCGATCCTGAGGGTCACTGGGTCACGGTCATATTCGATGTCTGAAAGACAACAGATATAAGAGCCACGTACAGACTAGAAGGGTCAGGTAATATCATGCTCAGGATAGGATGGTTCTCGACCGGCAGAGGGAAAGGTTCCCAAAACCTGCTGCGCACCGCCATGGAGAAGCGCGACCAGGGGATTCTTGACATAGATGTCCGCTTCGTCTTCTGCAACTGGAATCCTGGAGAGGATCCGGATAACCCCTACGCAGCTAACCGCGAGGTTTTCTTTGATATGGTGCGCAATTACGGCATCCCGCTGGTCACTCTGTCGTGGAAACAGTTCCGCCCAGAGCTCAGATCCAATGCCCCAATGACCTGGAGGGATGAATACGGCCAGGCCATGCGCGGGAAGCTAGAAGCATATGGTATCGACATAGGAGTGCTAGCAGGATACATGCTGTGGATCGATGACGTCACCTGCGAGGTCTTTGATCTGATAAACCTACATCCAGCACTACCCTGGGGCCCCAAGGGCACCTGGGAAGAGGTCATCTGGGAGCTCATGGCAACCGACGTCAAGGAGCAGGGGGCCATGATCCATCTTACCACCCCCGAATGGGATCGAGGACCGGCGCTTACATACTGCAGGTTCCCCATCACCGGCCCCGGCTACGACGAGCTGTGGGTCCAATTCAAGAAGAAGTTGGGGGCCAAGGGACTAGACGAGATAAAGAAGGAGGAAGGCATGAACGAACCCCTGTTCAAGCGCATCCGTGAAGAGGGGGCCCGCCGCGAGCTCCCATTAGTGGTATACTCCATCAAGCTGCTAGCAGATGGACAGGTGAGCATCAAGGACGGAGGGTTGGTGGCGAACGGAACGCCGCCATGTGGCTCCAATGATCTGAGCGCCGAGGTCGATGCCGCCCTGGAGAGGGGCGAATTCTGAGGTGTTGAACACATGGAATTCGATGTGGATGTGACCGGATGCTCGGGTGGGAAGCAGTTCGTCACCAATTGTAATGGACCTATAACCTGGAATGATAATGCACGCGAACTCTGTGTGGAGATCATCCGGAATGGAGACAGTGACGGAGGCAGGTTCTTCGACGTCATCAGCAGATACGACGATGTGCTGGCCCATGTCCTGCACCGCGAGTCATACCATATTGGTGACACCCTCCGGCTGATACTTCCATTCTTGAAGGCCTTCGGGGCCACCGATACTAAGGTCCTCCGCAGCTCCATGGATCACCTACGGATATTGCCAGGAGCAGACAAGACAATGAGGTTCGTGCACGACCTCATGCCCTCGTTCATAGTGTCTGCCAGCTATGAGCATCACCTGATGGCGGTCTGCGATGCCATCGGATTCCCGTTCACCGATGTCTATTGCACCGCGGTGCGAATTGATGTCATCGAGGCTGATGAGTGGGAAAAGGAGCTGCTTCGGCGGATAGCAACGGAGATCGCCTCCATGGAGCCAATGACCATGCCGCCGGAAGCAGTCTCGCTGGACGAGTTCTCCGACATCGACAGAGCCAACGTGGAGCGACTTGACCAGCTGTTCTGGGACGAGCTTACCGACCTGGAAACGTATGACTACATAATCGAGGTCGATCCCGTGGGAGGCACGGAGAAGACGTACTCCTTGATGGACATCCGCCGCAAGACCGGCATCGATATGGGGGACACCATGTACATCGGGGACGAGATAACCGACGTCCAGGCCATGCAACTGGTGCGGGAGAGCGGGGGGTTGGCCATGTCCTACAATGGCGATGGTTACGCGATCCGGGACGCGGACGTTGCTATCGTATCTGAGAATACCGCCGTGACCTCATTGCTAGCCGACGTATTCTACCACGGAGGGCGGGATGCCGTACTGGACCTAGTCGACGACTGGGGACTGGACACCATCCGTCGTTCGGGCATGGTCGATGACTATCTGGTGACCGAAGTGACCAGAGTTTTCGGTGACCGGCTTCCCATGGTCAGGCGGGTGGATGATGACCATATGACGGAGATCGTGGAAGCCAGCGAGAGCTTCCGCCGAAGATGGCTGGGCTGATCGGACACGAACACGAAGCGTATCGGGACGTCGACGACCACGATTCATGTCAACAAATGCCTACGGTACGCAGATCGTCTGCCTCACGGGGTGCGCCCATACCTGATGACGGTGCACTGGACGATCATTGGTTAAGAGGATGGTGCTCCTGTCGGGATTCGAACCCGAGTGATCGGCTCGAAAGGCCGAGATGATTGACCGGACTACACCACAGGAGCGACGAATAGCGTTGATGGTGGCCGGCTACTTATACTTTGTTCAGCATCCCCAGCTACCGGTTGCCATATAATCCATCTTCAACACATATTTATACCATTTGTGATTATGACGAATCCATCGAGGGCTGTATTTGGGCTATTACAAACCACCAGAGCAAGAAGATTTCTCCCGGGTCAGACTACCTCGGATGAAGGAAGGCGAGATGTTCGCCATAGCCGACCAGCTCATGGGCGCCTCGCGAATAAAGATCATGTGCGCTGATGGCATGTCCCGCATGGGTAGGATTCCCGGAAAGATCCGCAAGCGTATGTGGATCAGAGAGGGCGACCTTCTGATCATACGGCCTTGGGAGTTCCAAGATGACAAGGCGGACATCAAGTATCGGTACACTAAAACACAGTCCAGCTACCTCAGCAGAAACCGGATGATACCGAAAGACCTGGACATATTCTAGAGGTCATATGCCTCCCAAGGACATCTATTCCCTGCTGGAGGATCGTATCGAGGGGCTTAATTCGAGTCGCACAGGTGATGAGCGGAAGGTGGTCGACGAGGTGTTCGACCGGCAGACGCTGATGGCCATATACAAGTTGATGAACACCGGGCTGCTGGACATCGTGGAGTATCCGGTGTCCACTGGCAAGGAGGGTAACGTTTTCGTGGCCCGCTCCCCCGACGGAGAGATGCTGGCGCTGAAGATCTTCAGGACATCGAATGCCACCTTCAAGCGCATCGCCCGCTACATCGAGGGCGACCCGAGGTTTCGGGGTATCGGCGGCAGCAAGCGGAAGGTCATTCATGCCTGGGCCAACAAGGAGTACCGCAACCTTTTACGCTACCAGGAAGCGGGGATAAGGGTCCCCCATGCCATAACCGCCTACAAGAACATGATACTCATGGAATACATGGGTGACGACGACGGTCCTGCACACCAGATGCGCGAAGTGGTCCTAGATGATCCTAATGGAACATATGACACCGTGGTCGGCTGGATACGGGACGGGTGGCAAAAGGCTAGGCTGGTCCACGGTGACCTGAGCGAATATAATATACTGATGTGGGATGGCCCAGTGTTGATCGATTGCGGCCAGGCCATGCTTATCGATCACCCCAATGCCAAGGATCTTCTTCGCCGTGACATTGGAAACATCAACCGCTTCTTCCGCCACAGGGGCGTAGCGATACGGGACATCGAGGATATATATGAGGATGTCATCGGAGGCTCAGAATGAACATCATCAAGATACCCAGGGACCGGGTCGGTTGCCTGATCGGAGCCCATGGTTCCACAAGGATGGAATTGGAGAGAGAATCAGGGATCCGTCTGGAGATCGATACAGAGGGCGAGGTTGTGATCCACGATGAGATGTCGAAGGATCCTCTAAAGACCCTCAAGCTCATAGAGGTCATCAAGGCCGTAGGAAGAGGTTTCTCCCCCGAGCGAGCCTGGAGGCTCTTCCAGGATGACGAATACATGGAGATCATAGACATCCGCGAGTACACGGGCAAGAAGGTCAATCAGGTCAGCCGGGTCAGGGCCAGATTGATAGGTACGGGAGGCAAGACCCGCGCCCTCATAGAGGACCTGACCGGAGCCAACCTCTCGATCTACGGCAGCTCTGTATCGATAATCGGCAACTCCATCCAGTTGCCAGTGGCCCGCCATGCAGTGGATCTGCTGCTTCGGGGCAGCGAGCATGCCACCGTGTACCGGTACCTCGAACGCCAGCGACCGTATCTGCGCATCACCGAGATGGGCTTCGACCTGTGAAGTGGTAAGATGGCCGAGTTCGATACAGGAGAGCTATCGGGTAGGGCGGACCTTGCCCTGACCAGGGACCTATGTGACCACTGTCTGGGACGCCTGTTCGCTCATAGAGGAACGGGCATGACCAACAAAGAGAGAGGCGAGCGGCTCAGGGCCTCGGTCAATGCCCTCCGGGACCTCGAGGGACGGTTGCCTGCCGAGCACCAAATATGCTGGCTCTGTGATGACCTGTTCCGATCCCTACCCCGCTTCGCCGAGGCGGCAGCGGAGGCTATGGGGTCGATCGGGTACGATACATTCCTGATCGGGACCAGGGTCGAGGTCGACATCGCCGACCGCGAAGAGCGGCTGTGGGGGGAGATAGGCAGCGAGGACGTCGAGACCATTAAAGCAGAGCTGAACCGAGAGATCGGGAAACTGGTGTACAGCCTCACTGACAAGGATGTGGAGTTCGATCATCCTGACGTAGTTGCGGTGGTCGACACCCGCTTCGCCGCGGTGGAGCTCGATGTCTCTCCGGTCTTCATATACGGGCGCTACCTGAAAAGATCACGGGAGATACCGCAGACCCGATGGCCATGCACCCGTTGCCGTGGACGTGGATGTGAACGATGCCACGGGACCGGCAAGATGTACTCCACTTCGGTCCAGGAGATGATCGGCGATCCAGCCAGGGCCATGCTAGATGGTGTGGATCATGCATTCCATGGCATGGGACGCGAGGACATCGACGCCCGCATGCTAGGCATCGGCAGGCCATTTGTGCTTGAGGTCAGCAAACCCCGGACGAGGGACATCGACCTTGCAGCCCTAGAGGAAGCAATTCGGGCCGGCTCCAATGACGATGTGGGGGTCCTGGACCTGCGTATGTCAGATCGGAGCGAGGTCAGACGAATCAAGTCGGTCAGCCCCAATAAGAGCTACCGGGCCCAGGTTCGGGTGGATGGTAAACTTAATAAGGAATTAGTCATTGGGGTAGTCCGGTCGTTCAAAAACGCCCGAATAACCCAGAGGACTCCATCTCGCGTAGCACATCGTCGTGCCGACAAGGATCGTGTGAGGGAGATTGTCAAGGCCTTCGTCGAGGACATCGGCGAGGACGTGATGACCCTCACATTGGAGACCGAGGCAGGGACGTATGTGAAGGAGTTCGTGTCCGGCGACGAAGGCCGGACCCGACCCAGCCTCTCAGAGAAACTGGGTGTGCCCTGCAGAGTAGAGGCGCTGGACGTCATCGCAATTCACGATCAAGAGGTGTGAACCATGGTTCAAGCATCAAGAGGACCCCGACGAAAGACCAGGAATCTATTCAGGAAGAGCCCTAGGCAGAGGGGCATTGGCCCGATCACCCCCGAATTCCAGGAGTTCGAGTCGGGTGAGAAGGTCAACATCATCATCAACCCGAGTGTGCACCACGGCATGCCCCACTCCCGCTTCCACGGCCTCACCGGCACTGTGGCTGGCAACCAGGGCAGGGCCTTTGTCGTCAAGGTCAAGCAAGGCAATAAACTCAAGACCGTTGTCGCTATGGCCGAGCACCTGAAGCGGGCGGGATGAGGGCTGCACATGTCCAAGCAGCGCTACATCACCCTTTCCGAGGTGAAGGATATCCTGGAGGGGGCTACCGAGTATCGGGAGCTGACCCTAGAGCAGAAGGGCGCACTAGAACACGCCAACCTGCTGGCCAAGCTTTCTGTGGATGATGCCCGCGCCCTCTGTGACGAACTTGAGACGCTGGAATTCATATCCAAGGTCATGTCCTGCAAGATAGCGGACATCCTGCCGACTCATCCAGATGATGTGCGGGCACTCTTTGCCAAGGAACGCATTAATCTGGATAAGAGCAAAATCGACCAAATACGCAATATAGTAGAGAAGTACATCTGATACAGGGGTCAGACCTTGGAAGACTACGCTCATATCCTCGACTTCTTACCGCAGGGACTGCCGGGAGACAGGAATTACAAACGGGAGCCCGTGGCATATGGCATAGGAGAGAGCGAGTTCAAGCTTTTCGAGATGATCCCGGTTCCCGGGGCCATAATCGGAATAGGGGATAAGGTATACCTGGGCAAGGACATGTTGCTCAGGACCCAAATACAACATGTGAAACGTAGGGTCGGATATGAGGAGCTCACCGCAGCGGCCCAAGCAGAAATGCCCTACGTGGTGATGGATATCGTGAAGGCGAACGAGCAACGTTTCGTCAGGTTCTTCAACGAGGCCCATGCAGTGACGACCAAGTTCCACATGCTAGAGCTGCTCCCCGGCCTGGGCAAGAAGACCATGTGGGCCATAATCGAAGAGAAGAAGAAGGGTGACTTCAAGGATTTTGCAGACATTGCCGAACGGGTTACTTCGGTCAAGCACCCGGAGAAGCTTATCGCCAAACGGGTGGAGCTGGAGCTGTCCAATCCTAATGAGAAGTACCACGTCTTCGTTTCCAAATGACATGAGTGGCACAGGCAGGGCTCTTCGTGAGATGGGCGTGAGACCAAAGAAGAGCCGGGGTCAGAACTTCTTGATCGATGGCAGGGTGGCCGATAGGCATGTAGAATATGCACGCATCTCCCGTGACGATGTGGTCCTAGAGGTTGGTCCTGGGCTGGGCATTCTCACCGAACGTCTGGTCGAGCGGGCGCGGAAGGTCATAGTCATAGAGCTTGACCCGAAGCTGGCGGACCACATCGAGGACGCCTTTGGGGATCGGGTGGAACTGATACGCGGCGATGCCTTGGCTGTGCCCTTCCCTCATTTCGACCGGTTCGTATCCAACCTACCTTACAGCATCTCCACACCCATCATCTTCAAGCTCTTTGAGCACGAGTTCCAAGGAGCGGTGATAATGGTGCAAAAGGAGTTCGGCAAGCGAATGGTGGCCAAGCCTGGCGAGCTGGACTATTCACGACTCTCGGTCACCGTGGCCCATCACGCTGAGTGCCAGCTGCTGGAGCAAGTACCTGCATCACAGTTCGAGCCCCGCCCCCGAGTAGACTCGGTGCTGGTCTCCCTGGACCCACGACCTCCAGCGTACAGCGTTGTGGATGAGAGGCTATTCCTCAGGGTGGTCAATGTGTTGTTCCAGACCAGGAGAAAGAAGATACGCACCTCGCTGCGCAACGCCAGCCTGCTGCCCGATGAGCAGAAGGGGCTGCCCCATCTGGACGAGCGGGTGGAACGATTGAGCGGGGCGGAGATCGCCGAACTGGCCAACATACTGGCGGCCCGTAGATAGACAACCTTTTTTCTATACCATGCCCATATACACGATGGTAACATGCTTATTGGAATAGTGGGAAAGCCCAACGTCGGCAAATCCACCTTCTTCTCAGCGGCCACGCTGGCCAGCGCGGAGATAGCCAACTATCCGTTCACCACCATCGAACCCAACCGTGGTGTGGCCTATGTACGTGCGCCATGTCCGTGTAAAGAGTTCGAGGTGGAGTGCGACCCGCGCAACTCCTTGTGCGTAGAGGGGGTAAGGATGGTGCCTGTGGAGCTCCTAGACGTCGCTGGACTGGTGCCGGATGCTTGGCAGGGCAAGGGGCTTGGCAACCAGTTCCTCGACGACCTGCGGCAGGCGGATGCCCTCATCAACGTGGTGGACGCATCCGGTGGGACCGACCCGGAGGGCAACCCGGTAGACCCGGGCACCCATGACCCTCTGGATGATGTCACGTTCCTAGCCACCGAGGTGACCATGTGGATCAGGGGCATCCTAAACAAAAGCTTCGACAAGATGGCTCGGCAAGCGCACCTGCAGAACACGCACATCGAGACCGCCATCTACGAGCGGCTGACAGGCCTTGGGGTCACCGAGATAGAAGTGACCCAAGCGGTTAGGAACTCCGGGGTTTCTGATAACCCTATGAAATGGACCGATGACGACCTGACCAACATCGCCGATGCGGTCAGACGCAACTGCAAGCCCTTAGTGGTAGCGTTGAACAAAGCCGACCTGGCCTCCGACGAGTCCATCGCCCGCGTGATCGCCGAGACCGGGGCCTTACCCACCTTGGCAGAATCAGAACTGGCCCTCAGACGGGCGTCCAAAGGGGGCGTGTTGGACTATTTGCCTGGCGAACCCGGTTTCACGGTCAAGGAAGGCGTCACACTCAACGATGGACAGCGCAAGGCGTTGGAATACATCGCTAAGAACATGGAGCGTTTTGGCGGGACCG
>JAUVWO010000063.1 GCA_030604065.1 Methanomassiliicoccales archaeon
CCGACGCACGGGACGTCGCAGACACCAAGGTACAAGAGCTGCTGCCCGTCATGGGCCAGCAGTCCCACCGCCTCCCCTGGGAAAAACTCCAGGAAGGGGCCAGGCGCATAGACTTCGTCGAGAACATCGACCCGCCCAAGTCAAAGGTCCTAGCCAAGGTGTCGGGCCGCAATGTGTGGCTGGATTACACCCGGGGGATAGATGCCAATGCCAATCGGCTCTATCAGGAGTCGAAGGATCTATATGAAAAGTCCAACCGAGCCGAAGTGGCCATGGGCCGCACCGAAGAACAGCTTCAACGTCGGTTAAAGGGCGTGGAGAAGGCCAGGATTCAGGCCAAGGGACGGGGCAAGCCCACCAAGGCATTCTGGTTCGAGAGCTATAAATGTTTCTTCACATCCGGTGGCAAGCTGGTGCTGGCGGGCAGGGATGCCCGCAGCAACGATAAGCTGGTAAAGCGACACCTTAAACCAGAGGACCGGTACGCCCACGCCGATGTGCATGGCGCCCCCAGCGTAGTGGGGAAGGAGGGTTCCATTGCTAGCGATGAAGAGATGCGGGAGGTGTGCCAGTTCGCCCTGGCTCGGTCCAAGGCCTGGACCGCAGGGGTGGCCGAGGGCAGCGCCTACTGGGTCCTTCCCGATCAAGTGACCAAGACCCCTCAAGCAGGCGAGTTCGTGCCTAGAGGCGCGTTCATCATACGCGGGAAACGCAACTACCAATACCATCTGCCTCTGGAAATGGCGGTCGGTGAGATCCAACACCAGACGGAGCGGAAGATAATGTGTGCCCCGGTGAAGACCATAGCTGTATCATCATCCAAGTATGTGGTGATCAAGCCGGTTCGTGAGAAGAACCGCAACGTGATCGAGCTGGCCAAAGCGTTCGATGTGCCGGAGGAGGAGATCTCGAGGATAATTCCCCCTGGAAACATTCAGATCATCAAACGCGTAGGTCTTGGAGAATAAGTGGCGCCCGAGCCGGAATTCGAATCCGGGTCAATAGATCCGCAGTCTATTAGGATATCCAAGCTACCCCACTCGGGCATTGGTATTTCTTGATAAGTGGGTTTGCGCTAGACCCGTTCAGACGTCCAGAGGGCTGCGGCCCCAATGGGTCCGCTCAGGTGTCCATGTGCTGCCTATAGCGGCAGATGTAACCGGCTATACGGTTCCTCATGGTCACAGAGACAACATTGGTAAGCTGGTTCACCATCTCCTTGTTCACCTCGAAGTCATCGGAGAACGCCTCGGGATACTTCTGCAGGAGCTCGATTGAAACCCTCTTGATGTAAGTTGGTCGAATCTTTCCCATATATACTCACCGGATGAGGACTGGTTAAGCCAGGCCTGTATATAACATTTTTTGCCCGTCATCACCAGGAAAGAATGTCCTCCCGACGGGAAGAACCGCACGAAAGACGGCCCTCTGGACAGGCCCCACGAACGCAACCTGGACCTGCTCTGGCAAATATGACCGGAGACGCCTTTCTTAGATGCCTAAGCATCTCGTCGGCCATCTCACGGATCTCCCATTGAGCCCGGTTGCAACATCGGAGGGACAGAAAATGCAGAAGCTCCCTGGCATTCATGGTAATGGTGATGTTGGTGGTGCACGCATTGGGAAGCACGTAACGAGCATCCTCCTTGGGCACCATGGTGGCCAGCTCGTCATAGGCTGCCCATATCTCATTCATCAACGAGTGGAAACGTTGGGAGGCGTCTCCATTTGAATCGACCTTAGGCGGAGTCACATAGCTGGCCTGGGCCATGGAAACATATCGCTGGCTCTGCTGGGAGAACGACGCAATGCGATGCCGCACCAGCTGATGGGTGAGGGTTCGTGACACGCCCTCCACGTTGAATGTGTATACCGCATGCTCCAGCACCGAATAATGCCCCATTCCTACAGTGTCTTGGAGCACCTTGGCCAATGCCTGCTCATTCATGCTGGACAATAGATCCCCCATCGAAGCATTTGAGTAACAGGACCGAGCTGCAGCAGCACACAGTGAATCGGCATCCGGGGTGTGGGCGATGAGCTCAACCTTCATGCAATCTCCAATCGACATTTTCCCATTTAACTCAATCGAAGCCGATTGTATAACTTAGACGGGCTTCGCTCGTTCCTCCAGGGGGCCCCAGGTCGGCCAGCCGAACAATGTCCACCTCATCATCCAGCAAGGCAGCGATGCCGGTCACATGTCCGTCTCCGATCACCGCCATCACCCTCTCCATTTGGGGGGCGATGGCAGCGATGCGATTGGCCATATGCTCGTTGCGCTCATCGATGAGGATACGCACCACAGTGGGAAACCGGGCCCGAATGGGTGCGATATAGGCCTCCTCATCGCTCTGGTAACTCTCTAGCTCCTCCTCGACCTTGCGCCTCGAACTGAGCAGTCCCCCAAAAACAGAAAGCAGCAACCACAGGCGCTCCTTCATCGACATCTCCTTCAGGAGCCGATCGAACATGGCGGCGGCATCCACGTCTATTAACTGCACCTCGGCCCCAATTTCATGGGCGGCATCGATGGCGGCCAGCATCTCCTCGCCCGCCTCGCCTCCACCAAACTCCTTGGCCATGCGTCTCTGGAACCTGGCCATCATCCGGTAGAGCATAGGACCGCCGGAACGCTTCCCTTCCACGCCGTTGGCTCTCTGCCTGAGCGCCCGATATCGTCTAAGGTCCAGCTCCACCAATACCGCATCCGGCCTTTGGCTATGGATCTGCGACCTCACCTGATCGGAAATGTCGAAGACGTGGCCCACGCCCACGAGAAGGATCATGGATAGGCTTAGGTCCGAGCTTTTTTTAACCTTTGCCTTCATTTATCGGCCGATGAACGGCAGAGGACTGCGAATGGTGGCCTTCGACATGGACGGCGTGATCGTGGATCATGCTAGCTCATGGGCCTGGATCCATGAGCACTTCGGGGTCGATAACAGCGAGACCTTGGAGGCATTCATGCGGGGCGAGGTTGATGACCGCGAGTTCATGCGCCGGGACATCGCTTTGTGGAAGGGGCTGCAACCAGAACTTAGGAACCGGGACCTATTGGATATCTTTGAGGACATACCACTGATACAAGGAATAGCAGAGACAGTGGAGGCGTTGAGATCGGAGGACATCCTTTCGGTCATTATCTCTGGAGGCATTGATGTGCTCGCCCAGAGGGTGACCGAGGACTTCGGTTTCGATGGCTACGCGGCCAATGGGCTCGAGGAGTTGAATGGCAGGCTCACCGGTGAAGGTGTTCTCAATGTGCTACTGGTGGATAAGGAGATCGCGCTCAGGCGACAGATGTCGTTATATGGAGCGTCTACCGAGACCGTGGCCTCGGTGGGTAACAGCTTCATCGATGTATCGATGTTCCAGGCCAGCTCACTGAGCATAGCATTCAACCCCATTGACGACCTGGTGATCCAAGGTGCGGACGTGGTAATTCGTTCCAACGACCTCAGAGACGTTCTGCCTCATCTATTTCAGATATAGGTCTTCCGCATCAGCTTGGCGTATATACGGATAATGTCCCTGGCCTCTGCGCTGCCCCGATTACGGATCATCCGCCTCTTGACCTTGATACTATGAATAGCAGCCTCATCTTGGCCCACCTCGATCACGTCCCCTATGTAGAACTCCTCATCGGGCGTAGCTTCTATGGTGCGAGCGAAGGTGCGGTGGACGCTATTGATCGAAACCTTCACCTTAAGCCGGTCGAAGCGCCTGGCCCAGAGCGTGGTTATGTCCTCAACGGAGGCCTTTTGAACTCGTCGGTTCTGGTCGACCTCGATAGCAGTTATGCGCACGTGGACGTCATCCACGAATATCTCCTCGTCAACCGCCACTGTCTCCTGGGGCACCAGTTCCAGCGTCCTCCTCTCCGACACGTCATGGTCGCTGATGATGATCGATATCTCCTTGGGCTGCTGCTCACGGACCACGGTCGAGTGGACGTGCTCGCATTCCTGACAGCGGACGGTTGCTTCCAGCACCCCTTTGGTGCCCATCCTTCCCCTGAGCACCTCGTGCAACGTGCGTTCCCCGCAATGGGGGCAATCCAGGTAAAGCGCATTGGGAACCGTCATGTCATCACTGTTGCTCGCATATCGAAGGGGTATATCTACTTATCTATTGGGAATGGATCATCGTGCCCAGGCACTATCACGTCAGCCCAATCGACCAGGCGCTTCATGCTGACCATGGCGATCTCAATGTCAAAATTGATGCCGGGGGGGGCCCACTTCTCAAAATTGTCCCTACCCGGAATGGCATCGCCGACCAAGGCGTAGCGGCGATCCGTTTCCAACAGCACGCTGAGGCATCCAGGAGTGTGGCCTGGAGTATGGATTATGTCAATGCCCGGCCGCAGATTCATATCCTCATCCACCATCACCGTACCCTCCAGCGGCCGATCGGAACGGTGGGCGTAGAACGTGGCGTTGACGAACAGGTCGTTGTTGGATGCGTGGTCATGATGCAGATGGGTGTTCACCACCACGTCCACGTCCTCCGGTTCCACCCCCAAAGCCCGCAGGTTGAACAGCACGCTCTCGCGAGTGTTGCTGCTCCCTGTGTCCACCAACATGCGCCACCCGTCCACGGTGACCAGGGATACTGTGGAGTGGGCCTCCACCAATATTCCCTCGATATATCGCTTCCATCCCACATACACTATGTCGATCTTGACGCCCATCATCTCACTCTCCTTTCATACCCGCATGTACAGATAAGCCTGTTCCCTTTCAGCTCGAATCGACCCCCGCACCGAGGACACCTGGCCTTCTTCGCGAAGTGATCCAACCAGGCCTTCTTGACCTGAGGGTCCGAATCCTGCTTCAGATGGGTCAGCGCCTCACGGAGTTCCGATGTGATAGCTAGATCGTCCAGATCCACGACTTTGAACTCCCCTTTCGCAGGGATTCTCCCACCAGTACGCTTCAACGGATAGGCCAGTGCCATACCGGCTACGAACCCGGCCACATGGGCAGCATAAGCGGTGGTATCACTAGCAAGGCCCCCATAGGTAGCACTGAACGCGTAAATGGCTTGGATCACGAACCAGGCCCCGACCGCCAGCCACACCGGCAGGTTGGGCAAGAAGATCGGACCCAGGAAGAACGGGATGCGATCCCTAGGGTGCAGCACCAGCAGGCCACCCATCACCGCTGAGATGGCACCGGAAGCTCCGATGAGCAACGTAGTGTCACCCCAGTACATAAGCGACCATATCACCGCCGCAGCCACACCGCCCACCAGATATACCACTGCAAATCGCAGCTTGCCCAGGCTGGCCTCGAGATAGGGGCCAGCCAGGAACAGGAACAGCATATTGAACAGTATGTGGGAGAAGCTTGCATGCACGAACATGTGTGTCAGTAAGGTGTAAAGATCATGCCCCTCCATCAGATAGCTGGGGCTGAACCCCAGATCCACCTGGAGTGGGGCTAGACCATAACCTGAAGACCAATAGGCAGACATCAGCGTCAGGCAGAATACCGATAGGTTTCCCAGTATCAATAGATACGTCAGATCGAAGTAGCTGCGGGCAGCCACCACGAATATAGCCACCATGACCACGATGGCCACGATGGACAACATGTCCAACACCTGCATGGCATCGATGTCAGCGATAAATAAGGATTCGCCGATAACTGATGATGGATGATGGTCAACAGCAGCATATCGATCAAGGAATGCGGGGGCGTCTACCGCCCTGACGATGACACCTATCTACTGATCCGATCCATATCGATCCATGAAGGCGAGAGGGTATTAGAGGTGGGCTGCGGCACCGGTATCGTGGCCATCCACTGCGCCCGGGCCGGAGCGGTGGTGGATGCCGTGGACATAGATCCCCAGGCAGTCGACTGCGCCCGCGCCAACATCGCAGCGAATCGCGTCGGGGTGAGGGTATGGCGATCGGACGCTCTTGAGAACGTCGACGATGAGTACGATACCATTGTATGGAATCTGCCATACCTGCCAGTGAGCGAGAAAGGGAGTCTTGCCCTGGCCTGGTCAGGAGGCGAAGGGGGCGTCGAACCACTCAGGAGACTGCTGGGGCAGTCGCCAGACCGCCTGCGGCCAGGTGGCAGGATCATCGTGGTCGTCTCCTCGCGCATGGACCCTGATCTCCTTAAAACTGCCTTGGAGGGATGGTGCATTACGACCATCGGTGAAGAGCGGCTGTTCTTCGAACGGCTAACGGTGCTGGAGCTCACTCCAGAAGTTCGGTGATGGCCCTTCTAAGCAGATCGCTCGCCTGCTTGCCATCGACCTTGCCCCTGAGCTCCTGCATCACCGGCCCCATGAGCGGACCCATAGCGTCCATGCCCCGTTCTCGGATGAACGATTCCCGACCTTTCACCAGCGACTGTATGATGCCATAAGCCTCTTCATGATCCAGGGAAGTGAGCCCGAGCGCCTCTATAGCCCCATCGACGTCCTTGCCCTGGGCCAGCTGCCTCATGATATCCGGCAAAGCCTCTTTGGCGAAGTCCCCCGCGGCCAGCCGATCGAAAACGTGGACCAACGAATCATGGGGGATGTCCTGAGACGCCAGCCCCTCCCGCTCCATTTCCGGGAACGTGCCCAATATGACACTCGCCGCCACCCCTGCCATCCCCTTGACGGCCAGGGTCTCGAAGAGCTCGTCATATTCCCGAGCCAGTTGCTGGGCCTGCTGCTCATGCACCCCATACTCTGCCACGAACCGTGCCGCCTTCTCCTCCGGCAGCTCGGGCAGGTTCGAATCGATGCGAGCCAGACGCTCCGCGTCGATGCATATCGGTGGCACATCGGTCTCGGGGTACATCCTCGCAGCCCCAGGCAGGGGGCGGCTGTATCGCGAAGTGCCGTCCAACATGGGATCCCTAGTCTCCTCCGGCACCCCATGGAGGGCCTCTATGGCCCTCTCCTTGACCGCATCCAAGGCATCCTCTGCAATGATCTTTTTAGCCGCACAAAGTACAAAGGCCCCCTCATCGCCTATGCCTAGCAGGTCACGCACCGCCTTGACGTCCTCCACACCGATGCCATAGGCTGGCATCTCATCAGTATGGAACACACCCTTCACCCCCCGGGTACGAGCCCTTCCGGCCAGCTCGGACCCAAGCCGCATGGATCCATCCTCACTTCTCAGCACGCCCTGGTATCCATTCAAAGGAAGTGCCCATACCCGGCCCTTGGCCTTGATCGCCGATCTGATTACCTTGGAATCACAGGTCTTGAATGCATCAGTGACGTCCATTATGTCATCGTTGACATCAGTTACTCCCCGTTCCCGCAGCAGGTCCCTGATACGAAGCAACGATTGCTGCCGGTGCATCTCCACATCCACATAGATGGGCAGCATGCGAAGCTCCTGAACGCCTTTGATCTCGATGCGCGCCCCACCAGGGATGGAGATGTTCAGGTCTTCCCTGATGGTGCCGATGCCCCTCTTCACCTTCTTGGTGGCCCGCAACAACGATCCGATGCGATAGGCCACCTCGCGCACCTCTTCAGGAGTGCGCATGTCCGGTCCGGTAGCGATCTCTATGAGCGGTATCCCCAACCTATCGATCCGATAGGTCACCTGACGGCCGTTCGTCTCCACCTTTCGAGCCGCGTCCTCTTCCAGGCACACACTCTGGATGGATATTGACCTGCCATTCACCTCCAGATTCCCGTCCATGGACACCAGCGACGTCCTCTGGAAACCGGTCGTGTTGGACCCGTCTATGACTATCTTGCGCATGAAGTGGACCTCATCCAGCACCTGGCAACCCATCATCCTGCTGACGGTGAGGACCGCATCCATAGCATCCGGGTTCGCGGCGTGGGGCGGCTCCTCATCCCTCTCCACCAGGCAGCTCACGCTTGGAGGTGCCTGATACACGAATGACATGCGTTTCTTGGATTCCAGCAATGCGGCGCGGTCGATCTCCCCCATCTCACTCTGGGACGGCCTGAGACGGCGCATGAACTCCCCACCTGGTTCGTCTACCAACTCACACTCGCACTGGCAGAAAAGCTTCTTGGTGTCCAGCTGCTGGTGTATCTCGATCCCACACTTCAGCTCATCCACCATCACAGCTCCCTCCTATTGCATATCTCTCCACGAAGATCGGTGAGCATCATCTCCCTGACCCTCGGAGGGGAGTCCTCCCTACCCAAGACCCACATCAGCTTGACCAGAGCGGTCTCCGGTACCATATCCTCTCCCGGTATGGCACCTGCGCGAACGATGTCGCGGCCGGTGTCGTAGACATTGAGATTGACCCTGCCACTCAGGCACTGCGAGGTCATGACCACGTGCGTACCTTGCTTTATGGCCTTGGCCATCTCTGATATCAGCGGTCGCGAGACGTGCCCGAGCCCAGTTCCAGCAACCACGACGCCCTTGTGCCTGCGCAGCAGGTCACCGAACACGGTCGGGCTCATTCCCGGATAGAACTGGACGAGGCATACACTCTCCTCCATATCGCTCTCGAGTCCGACCTTGGAGTCGGACTTGTGTCGATAGCTAGAGCGATATTCCACACCGCCCTCGGCATCCATCACCGCCACCGGCGAGGAGTTGATACTATGGAAGGCGTCCCTACGACTAGTGTGCATCTTTCTGACCCTGGTACCGCGGTGGAGGGCAAACCTATCATCCGACGTCCCATCGTGCATGAGCACGAACACCTCGGAGACCTCGGTATCGACGATGAACTTGGCTGCACTCAGCAGATTGGTGTAAGCATCGGATGAGGGGCGATCTGATGATCTCTGAGCCCCCACCATGATCACAGGACGTGGAAGGTCGGGCAGCATGAAGGAAAGAGCGGCGGAGGTGTAACCCAGAGTATCCGTTCCATGAGGTACGATAACGCCTTCCAGCCCCTCATCAATTTGGTCCTTGACCCTTCCGGCCAGCTGTCTCCACGCCTCAACACCCATGTTCTCGCTGAAGATGGAGAACAATACCTCGGC
>JAUVWO010000064.1 GCA_030604065.1 Methanomassiliicoccales archaeon
ATTGAAACCACTCATCGCGTAGATGAGTATGGTCATGAATATCACCATGACGGCGATCGCAGTGAACATGGAGGCCTTCTGCTGCTTGCGCGCCATGGCCTCGCGCTTCTGCGCCGTCACTATCTCCTTGCCCTTGCCTGCAGGTACTGTGCGTATCCGGGGCTCGTTGGGATCCTCCGGATTGTGATACGCGATGACATCCTGCAGCTCCTCCTTTGGCAAGTACTCGATCATGGCGTTGGCCAGCATGGACTTGCCCGTGCCTGGCTCACCGATGAGCATGACATGACGCTTCTGCTCCGCCGCCTTCCTGATCACATTCACCGCCTGATCCTGGCCTATGACCTGTCCGGCTATCCGCTCAGGTATCTCGATGTCAGCTGTGGTTTTCCACTGCTGATCGGCTGACCACTCGTCCAGGTCAGAGGTGAATATATCGGTGTCGACCCTTTCACCAGTCATTGACCACTTCCATTTGGATGATTATTGGAGCCCCTTATTAATTATTCGCTGCCCCCATTTGCCTGATGGCACGATGGAAGGACTCATGGCAGCTATGCATCTACCATAGGACTTCTATTTAATGCTTACTGAGATGTTCAGCATTCCTGTATCCAACCCCCAGAGACTGGCTCTCGGTGGATGGGAAACTGTTTTCAGCCCCACGCCCGTTCTCGATCATATGAGGCTCGACGAGCTCGACCTGCCGGCGGGGGTGGCCGACCTGTTCATTTCCGATGGGATACTGGAGCTGTACCCCCCTCAGGAACGGGCCGTCCCGATGGCGTTGGACGGCAGGAGTCTGGTGGTGGCCATCCCAACTGCCAGCGGCAAGTCGCTCATCGGGTATCTCGCAGCCCTCAGACATGTGCTCGAGTTGGGAGGCAAGGTCCTTTACATCGTGCCCCTCCGAGCGCTGGCGGCTGAGAAGTTCGAGGACCTGTCGCGATTCAAGGAACTAGGGGTTCGGGTAGCGGTGTCCATGGGCGACTTCGACGGTCCCGACCCTCGTCTAGATGATGTGGACATCATCGTGGCCACATCGGAGAAGGCAGATTCGATGATGCGACATCGCAGCGACTGGGTGCAAAGCATATCCCTAGTGGTCACCGACGAGGTCCATCTGATCCATGATCCAAGCCGGGGCCCAACGCTGGAGGTCACTCTAACGAAGATGCGACTTATGAACCCTGAGCTGCAGGTGATAGCGTTATCGGCCACCATCTCCAACGCGGAGGAGCTGGCAGAATGGCTGGACTCCGAGCTGGTAGCCAGCCAATGGCGCCCCACGCCGCTCAAGGAGGGCATATACTACGAGGGCGAGATAAAATTCGTTGACGGGAGCCGACGCAAGGTACCATTCGAATCCGACGCAGTGTGGAGCCTGGTCAAAGACTCTGTGACCGAAGGAGGACAGTGTCTGGTATTCGTCAACTCACGCCGCTCCACAGAATCCCTGTCCAGCCGACACGCCGCCCGAATGGGCCAACTGATCGACGCTGGCGATGATCTCAAGGTCGAGGGCGGGGGACTGCTGGATCTGGAGGCCGAACCCACCAGCATGGCACAGAAACTGGCATCCTGTCTGAGTCATGGCATAGCCTTCCATCATGCAGGCTTGACCAACGCCCAGCGCCGTCAAGTGGAACGCATGTTCAAGGAGCGCCGCATCAAGTGCATCGTGGCCACCCCCACCCTTGCCGCTGGTATCAATCTCCCAGCCCGTCGTGTGGTGGTCAGGGACATAATGAGGTTCGAGGGCAGCGGCATGGTACCGATACCAGTGCTAGAGGTCAAACAGATGTGCGGACGCGCTGGCCGTCCTGGATATGATCCCTACGGTGAAGCAGTGCTCATCGCCACCAATGAGACCCAGCAACGGATGGCACTGGAGGAGTACCTGCTCAACGATACTGAGACCATCTACTCCAAGCTAGGCACCGAACCAGCACTCCGAAGCCACGTGCTGGCCCTGGTGGCCACCGAGACAGCGGGCAGTCGAGAGGAAGTGAAGACGTTCTTCGCCTCCACGTTCTTCGCCCACCAGGCCGACCTATGGTCATTGGAAGCTACGCTGGATCACGTGATCGATATGCTGGTGGAAGAAGGAATGTTGCTCGAGGGCGATCGCCTGTCGGCAACGTTCTTCGGTCGTCGGGTCTCGGACCTGTACATAGACCCGATGAGTGCCATCGTGCTGCGCAATGCACTTGACCGGTTCGGGTCGGGCAAGGAGCTGGGAGTGCTGCACGCGGTCTGCGCCACTCCAGACATGCTCACCATGTACCTGCGTCGGAATGACTACGAAACCATGGAGTCGATAGCCATAAATCGAGCAGGTGAGCTGCTCCGGGATCCGCCCGAGGATCTCTCGGAATACGACTTCTTCCTCTCAGAGCTGAAGACATCCATGGTACTGGAGATGTGGATGCAGGAAGTAGAGGAGGAGCGCATCCTGGAAACGTTCAACATAGGCCCTGGGGACCTAAGGAACAAAGTGGACACCGCCAACTGGTTGGTGTACTCGATGCGGGAATTGGCCACCATATTCAACAAGGATGCCCACGCCTCACTGACCGACATGATGATCCGGGTCAAGAACGGGGTCCGCAGCGAACTGCTGGAGTTGGTGAAGGTCCGTCATGTCGGTAGGGCTCGCGCTCGCATGATGTACTCTCGAGGCATTAGAGATGTCGATACGTTGAAATCGACCACGGTGGAAGAGTTGGCTGTATTACCTGGGATGGGTACGACGCTGGCCAGGCGAATACTGGATGGTGTGACCAACGGCAAACCCCGTTATGGAGGGGTGCCATCAAAAATGATGGAGCCCGATGTAGGAAACGAACCCGAAGAGGAAGTCCGATCCAACGGCCAGGCCTGTCTGTTCGACTTCTAGACCAGAAATCTCTTTACAGCCTCAGTGTCAGCTGGACACTTGACAGGAGCGTCACAACTCTGGATGATTATATCTGGATCCTTGAGCACGTGACCGGTACAGACGCGTACGACCATCTCATCGCGGTCGGCGTTGCCCATATCGATCAACTTGCGCAGCCCTCCCACTGATGCCGCGCTGGCCGGTTCCACGCCCACACCCTCGGTACGTCCCAGTAGGCGCTGGGCCTCGAGGATCTCGTCATCGGTCAAGGTGATCGCGGTGCCGCCGGACTCATAGATCGCATGTAGGGCCTTCTTGCCACTCACAGGGTTGCCGATACGTATGGCGGTGGCCACAGTCTCCGGGTCCTCGACCGGTACGAAGTCGCGATCACCCCTATCGAACGCGTGGACTATAGGTGCCGACCCCTCGGCCTGGATGCCGGTCATCATCGGGATGCGGTCGATCCAACCCAACTCCATCATCTCGCGGAATCCCTTGTATGCCGACCATATGTTGGCCGCATTGCCCACGGGCAGGATGACACGGTCTGGGACCTTGTAGTCTAGCTGGTCCAATATCTCGAAGGCCAGGGTCTTCTGCCCCTCAGGACGGAATGGGTTAATGCTGTTGAGGAGGTACAGATATCCCTCTTCACTGAGTTCCCTTACTATTCGCAGAGCATCGTCAAAGTTGCCATCGACCTGGAATATGCGCGCCCCGTAGAATATGGCTTGAGCCAGCTTGCCTGCGGCCACATAACCGTCGGGTAGCAATATCACACACGGCAACCCCGATTTTGCCGCATAGGCCGACAGCGAGGCGGACGTGTTCCCGGTGGATGCGCAACCCACCGCCTTGGCCCCGATCTCCACCGCCTTGGTCACCCCCATGGTCATGCCCCGGTCCTTGAACGATCCGGTGGGATTGGCCCCCTCGAACTTGACGTGCATGGATCGAACGCCGAACTTGTCTGATAGGATATTACAGGGATAGAGGGGGGTCCCGCCCTCCTTCAATGTCACCACGGATCCAGAGACCGGGAGGAACTCACGGTACCTCCATACCCCAATAGGGCGCTTACGAAGGTCCGCAGGCTCCAACTCCTTGAGCGGCTCCATATCCATCCTCACATCCAGCACCCCTCCGCAAACAGGACAGGTGTTGAGGAACGGATCCTCCACCGACCTCCCGCACTCCCAACACTTGACCTCATAGCTCATGGAACCAACCTCCTGCAGCCCTCACCGCAGGCGGTGACCCACGACTCGGAATCTATGTTCCCCTCTTCGAATGCTCCTTTCATCGCCGAAACGATGTTCTCACCATCATTCATCCTAAGATCGAACAATGACACCACGCATGGTCCGCTGCCACCAAGGAACGATGCCAGAGCCCCTGCATCCATAGCCGCGGTCTCTACCTCGGCCAGTCGGGGCACCAACGATGACCTCATAGGCTCGAACACGGCGTCCCGGAGGCTGCGTCCCAGCAAGCCTAGATCGCCCCGCTCCATTGCCAAGGCCAACGATGCCGCGTGTCCAACGTGGAACACCAGATCCCGTACGGGGACGCTATCGGGGAGGACTTCCCTAGCCGCCCTGGTGCTTACCATCACATCAGGCATTGCCACCGCCACTCCAAGATGCTTTGGCGCCGCAACACTGACCACTTCCAAAGGTGATAGGCTGCGGACAACGGTGAAACCCCCTATGATCGAAGGGGCCACGTTGTCTGCGTGCACCTTTCCAGCTGTAACACCCTCGGCCTTGGCCGCGGCTAGTACCAGCACCTCATTGGGTAACGGATCGTCCAAAAGCATGTTAGCAGCAAAGGCCCCGCCCGCAGCGGATGCACCCGATGAACCAATTCCGGAGCAGGGTCTGATGCCCTTCTTGATAGAGAGGGAGACGCCGAAGTCGGCTCCGGCAGCATCCAGCACGAAACGGGCTGCGATGCTGGCTGAATTGCGCTTCGGGTCAACGGGTATATCATCGGAACCGAGTCCGGTCACAGATATTATGATCGCACCATCATCGACCATCTCCACATCGATCACATCGAAGGGCTCCTTGAGCGCAAGTCCGAAGACATCGAATCCAGGGCCGACGTTGGCCACCGTCGCTGGTGTTGAAACCCTAACCCTCATGATGGTCAAAACGCATCAAGGCCCCTGGCCATAATAAAGGTTTCGAACCGCCTCGATCCTTCATGATCGTCACCGTCGCCATGTCATTGCCGATGAGCTTATGGCCGGCGAATATGGTCATCCAATTGATAAATAGGCATGCGCATCCCTTAGAAACAGAGGGATGCTCATTCATCATATGGTCGTAATCCCTACAAGAGCTTCGGGATCGATATAACGAAGTGACAGGTCGTTGTCTCTTAATATAAAAGGCACAGTATGATGATGATTCGATGATCCATTCTGGTGAACATAGGGCAAACGGTTTATGCCTGGCCACCCTTCCACGAATGTGGACATCGCCGGTGCCAGGGGCAGGTTCGACAAGGACGCATTCCTTAAGGCCCACGCCCGAGGAGCGGTGGCCTTGGATGCGGACATGGTATGTGGCAGGGAGCATATCGCATCCGCGATCGAACATGCCCGCCGCGCATTCAAGCGTGGTACCAACACCGCCCGTTCCCTGGAGCTAGAAGTGGTACTTTATGCAGCCGGCGAGACGCAGCTGTCTGTGGCCATCGATCTTATGGACGTTCGCGGCGATAAGGTGGCACTGGTGGTGTTCGAAGGCCAGGTCGACGAGCTGCTGCAGGAAATGGAACTCTCTAGGGACGATTCCGTCATCGCGCCCGAGACGAGCAAAGCACTGAGACTGGGCGTCCCCCGAACGATGCTCGACACGGTGGGTGAGAATCGCGCTCAGGACCTGGTTCTAGAGAAGGTGGCGCTAGTGGATCTCGAGAAACGCGCCCCCTTCATCAGAGAAGATAATCAAGCCTGATATTGGAGCCGACGTCTATTAGATATTGAACAAATCTATTTACAAAGACCGAACGATTACACAAAACACCCCCGAAAGAGAGGTCTGAGTCCGTGACAGGCTCTTACATGAAGCAGCTGCGGCTCACTAAGCAGCTCGAAAAGCAGGCGAAGGAGGCCGCAGGGGTCCGCAAGGCAGCGGAGGAGCGCGTGCAGGAAGCAGAGGAATCGCTGACCCGGGCCAAGGTCATGGGAGCGGAAACAGCCAAGGCTGAGAGTTCGCTCACTGACGCCACCCATGCATTCTCGGGCAACAACTTCCGCGACGCCCTGCAGCTGGCAGACAGGACGATCGAGCGGGTGGAAGAGGCCAAACGCAAGCGCCTATTATCGATCATGGCCTCGGCCCGGGAACTTCTAGATCTGAACCCCACAGAAGTGCCAGCATCCCTATCGGCCTCCATGGAAGGTTGCTCCAGGCTTCTCAAAGAGGGAAATCTGGATGAAGCCTACGATCTGGTGTCCCAAACATGGGACAGAGCAGAGAAGTTCGCCAACCGTATGCTGTCCGAGAGCTTGGGCCGTGCCCAGGGACTTCTGATTCTAGCGGGTGAGCATGATCTAGATGTCACCCAGAGCGAGCTCATAATATCGAGGGCTCGTGATGCCATGGAGAACGACCCTAACGATGCCATTTCCATGTCCAGGCAGACTTTTGCCAGCCTCAAAAAGGATCTATTCGTCATATTCGAGGATATAGAAACGGATATCGCAAGTCGAAGGGTGATGACGCTCGAAGCCGGGGGAGACGCTGAGAGATCGGGTGAGCGGCTTCGAACCGCAAAGGATATGTTCTCAGCTGACGAGATCGAGGAGGCGTTCGATGTCATAGAGAATGCTCGGTCGCAGGCGTCCCTGGAAATTGCTGCCGCCCTCAAAGAGTCAGCTGCAACATTGGGAACCCGACTGACAACACTAGGTCTTATCGAAGACATCGGTTCGGGGTTGGGTGGTATCTCTGATCCTACGATAGATCACCTGGACGAAGCCTTCGAAACCTATCTGAACATCAGACAGAGTGTCAGAGCCGCGGAGATCGAGGTGGTCGCGTCCTGCATCGCCGGACTCAAGCCCCGGCTGGTTCTGGGGGAGGGGATCGGCCTGGACATCACTCCGGCGATAGATTCGCTATCCAAAGCAAAATCGTTGCTGCGTCAGGACGATCTGAACGGGGCCTTGGCCGCGATCGATGATGCCGGGCATTACCTGGACGAGAGCTTGAGTGGACTGGATGAAGTCAAACAGGAGCTGACCGACCTGGAGAGACTGGAGGGGCTCATCCGTTCAAAGGGTGTCGCCATCGATTGTGTCGATGACCATATTCATAAGGCCAGGGAAGAGACACTGAAACTGCATTTCGACGATGCCGTTTCCACACTGCAAGCGGCCAGGGAGATCCTGTCACGCCTCATGGAGGAGAGGCTGGCCTTGGACATCATGCGGATGGAGCTCGACCTGGTCAAGGCGGTGAAGATGGGTGTGGACGTGGCTGAGGTGTCCGTTCGCATAGACGATCTCAGCACCAAGGTCCAGCGCCATGAATTCGAATACTCCCAAGAGGCCATCGCCCAATGCCATCGAAGGGTAGTTGAACGTATGAGGGATGCAGCGACCAATGCGATGGACGAGCTTTCCCTGGGCATCCGCTCCCTGAAGGGCATCACCGATATGTCATCGGTGAACGATGTCCTTGATAGGGCCAAGGTCGAGCTTGAGGCTGGAGACTATGAGAATGCCCATGCTCTATCCTTGGACGCCTCTGAAGGATATCGAACCTTGATACGAGCCACCCTCAACACCCGGATGGGAGAGTTGCGGCGCTTGCTGGATATATCCCGGTCACTTGGCTGCGAGAGCATCACCCTGTCACAGAAGTACGAATCAGTGATGGTGTCCCGATTCAGCAAGGATGCGTCAGTGGTACTAGGAGATGTCAATGGACTGAGAAGGCTCATGATCGGACTTATTTCCGAAGAGCTCGATCGCAGGATCATTAGACTTTCACGGGATGTCACATCCGAAAGGCGGGATGGACTGAATGTCTCCGAACCGGAGGCGATGGTCGAGTCGTCTCTAGATGCCCTCCGGGGAGGTAGGATCGAGGCCGCCTATGACATCTACCACAAGGCCGCCATTTCCCTGGAGACCACCCAGACCCTATACCATCAAGTCTATGATCGCATCGTGGAATCGTCCCAGCTCCTTGAGAATGGCCATTCTCAGGGCAAGGACATCAGCAAGGCACTTAACCTGCTCAAGAATGCCAAACACCTCTTCGAGGCGGGACAGTACATCGGGGCGGCCAAGCGATCGGCAGAGGCATATGCAGAGACCGAGCGGATCCTATCCGATCGCATCGCCGTTCAGAAGCTGGAGCGAGCTGAATCCCTTATTGACCTATTAGAACGGATGGACGTTCCTGATATAGGAGCGGCAAACTCGTTCCGGGAAGCGAAGCGCCATTTGGACATGGGGGATAATTGGATGGCGCTAGATGAAGCGAAGCGGGCCGAGGGTATCGCCGAGGAGCGTTGCCACAGGCAGCTGGACCGGTCGCTCCAAGAAACCAGGGCGCTGTTGTCGCGGGCTCTGGACGTGGGATTGGACCCGGGAAGCTCGGCCCGTATATTAGAGAAGACCGAATCTCTGATGGGAACAGGACACTACAACGATGCCCACCGGGCCCTGGCGTTGGCCAGGATGGAACTCGACAGCACCATGTCGGTAGAGCATTCGGCCAGCAAGGCCATCGAGCTTTCACATTCGTATATCAAGTCGATAGAGCGACTGGGAGTGAGCGTGCCTAGGCAGTTACAACAGATCGGGCTGGCCAAGGGCCATCTAACCTCTGGAAGACATCATCTGTCCAGAGAACTGGCCCGGCAGGCGGAGCAGCAGGCCGCCGATCTGGCCACTACCTTTCTCACCAACATGCTGGAGTCAGTACTGGATAAGGGCAAGGATGTGATCG
>JAUVWO010000040.1 GCA_030604065.1 Methanomassiliicoccales archaeon
CATCATGGAACATCTGGGCATGTGATGCCGTGTCCAAGACCACTCTATCGGCCTTGTTGCATGCCCATCCTTCCAACGAATGGGCCATGGTGCACAATGTTGAGTGTTGAGGGAATGTCTTGCGCTCTATGCATAACGTCTCCCATCCGGATAGGAAAGCATCCAATATGATCGGCATATCGGTCGATGCCCGTATCAAGGGCATCATCGGTTGGCCGAAAAAACCGACGAGCACCACCCCGTCATCCTTTTTGGAAACGAGGAAACGAAGGAACGCCCGACTCCAACGGACAGGGTATCTTCTTGATCCATCGCCACAATCGATGACCTCATGACCAGCTATCTCCAAAGCTCGGCGTAACATGATGTTGCGGATATAACCTGGCTCCCGCCCCGGGATCATATACACCTTCATGAGAATCTCCGAACACATCGTCCATGGAGGAAAGGTTATATTAACCTGATAGTTGAGGCACCATCACATGAGTGGGCATCCATCGGTGGCGGTTGTGGTCATTAACTGGAATGGGTACGAGGACACCTGTGCCTGCCTCGCCTCCCTCAAGGCGAGCAGGTACTCCCCCTTATCCACCATCCTGATCGACAACGGATCCCGAAATGATGAGGGGGGTAGGCTGGCAGAGAGGTTTCCCTGGGTCGACATTATACTGAACCAAGAGAATCTCGGTTTTGTCGAAGGATGCAACGCGGGCATCAGGCGAGCCCTTCAGTTAGGCGCAGACATGGTAATGTTGCTGAACAATGACACCGTGGTGGAACCCGATTTCATCTTTCCACTTGTGGAGACGATGGAACGCTCCCCGGATCTGGGTGCTGTGGGGCCCCTGATCGAAGGACCGGACAGGGGGATCGTTTGGTTTGCAGGTGGGAGGTTGGCAAGGCCCCTGGTCCAACCATTCCACAGCCACAGGGGGAAACCTTTGGCTGAGGTCCCACGAGGTTTAGATCACGGGGATTTCTTGACCGGATGCTGTATGCTGGTGAGAAAAGAAGCCATCCTTGATGTAGGATTCCTTGATGACAGGTACTTCGCCTACTTCGAGGACCTTGACTGGTGTGTGCGCATGCACGCTGCGGGATGGCGTACCGTCACCGAGAATGGTTCCATGATATGGCACAAGGGAAGCGGTAGCACTGGACTAGGTAGCCCTTTGCACCTGTACCTCATGACCCGCAACCGGATGCTGTTCGCCAGGCATGCACTGACCTGGACAGAGAAGGTCTTTTTCTTCATCCCATTCTATCTATCGGTCAGGATCGCCATCCCTCTGGTCAGAACCAGATGCAGCCGGACCCATCTCGACTCGGTGTTCCGGGGCATTAGGGACGGCCTATCCGGTGATCTGTGCATTAAACACCCTTGAATGTTCAAGAGTGTCCTTGTAGAAGCGCTCGGTCTCGCGGATCGTGTTCATGATGGAGAACTTGTCCAAGACCCTCCTCCTCCCGTTCTTCCCCATTTTATGGCGAAGATCGGCGGAGGAGAGCATCTCATTTACGGCCTTCGCCAACCCGACGGGATCCTTCTTGGGAACGATGAGACCGCAATCCCCAACGATCTCCGGTAACGCCCCCGAATCCGTGGATACCACCGGCGTCTCGCACGCAAGTGATTCAGCCACCGGATAACCGAAGCCCTCCAACAGGGATGGCATTATGAATACATCGGCCATGGAATAATAGTAAGGCATCATCTCGTCGTCAATAAAGCCCATCTCCATGACCTTATGCCCATGACCATTGAGCCGATTGGTGAACACCCTATGGTACCCGGGCTCCCACTTTCCGATCATCATGAGCCTCACATCATCCTCCACCAATGCCATGGCCTCGGCAAGATACTCCACACCCTTCCTGGGGGTCGAGAAACCAGCATACATCAGCAGTCGTTCTTCCCCTAATCCCATGGTCTGGCGAAGATCCTGGAAACCCATTCGCCGGAACCGTTCGGTGTCTATGCCGTTATACACCAGCCTGATCCCCTCAGGATCCACACCATAGTTGCGTACGAAGTCGTCCTTGGTGGAGCCACTGACCGAGATCAAGGCCTCCGCATTCCTAAGCGCCATCCTCTCAAGATACTTTGAGGTGTTGTAGTATATGGCCCTCTCTAGCCCGTTGATCATCCCTGAACGATAGGGATCGATGCCACCCCCCAGCCTCTGATTGAACGATTGATGAAGGGTCGCCACGAATCGGCGTCCATAGGCGAACGCGAAGTGGACGTCCATGAAGTGCACGATATCGAACTCTCTGTGGAAATTCTCCTGCCCCATGAACCGTGACGCCCGATACCCTATCTCTATCCACCCTGTACGGTCCAAGCCAGAGGTGGGCAGCCTGATGACCTCCACGCCAGCGATATTCTCCCTTTGTTCGGTTCCCGGAGGTTGGCTGGTGACGACCGTCACCTTATGGCCCGCAGCAACAAGGCCCCGGCTCAAACGCTCACAATAGAAAGACAACCCAGACCCGCGCACCGGATGATAGTCCAGGTTCATCAGGCAAATATTTAAGCTTTCCATCCCCGAACATCCAAATCGATGGAACGTATAAAAATGTTTTTAAAGGGCATTCAACCTATTATAGCCACCCTCCATGCGGGGCCAGCCGGTAGATTTTGATTCCAATCTTGATATTAACATGTTCTGTAGGAAAAGTGCCTACCGTATATCTGATGCTTGTGGAGTTGATACTGGCCTCTTTCACCAGAACTATATCAATATGGGGCGACATTTCCTTTATGAAATGGGCAGACGGGTTCACGATGAACACCTCCCCATATGCCTCTTGAAGTAGGGGAAGGGCTTCCATGAATGCCTCGATCTCGGACGCGTTCTTGGGAAAATTCACCGAATTGCCCGCTCCCGCCGGCAGCATCATGACATGAAACCCTTTAATCAGCTTAAGAGGTTGCCATATACGGGGAAAGCTGCCATACCCGAATATGAGCATCGAATTATCATAATCATCGAATGTTTCAATTACCTGGTCATGGAAACCATCCATGTCCGTGTATCCTATCACAGGGGAGGCTATGCTGATAGTTATAAGCAGGCACGACGTGGCTAAGGCCGCCGCTGTCATCTTAATTGCCACGGCCTTTCTCGCTCCTTTTATCCTGCCACTCAAACGCCACACCCAACCTATTGCGGCCCCTAATCCTAGGAATAGGAACGGGTACGTCACCGAAAAATACCGGCGCATCATCCAAGGCTGGCCCGGCTGATGTCTAGCGGTGTAGATGAAGTACATGAAGAATATCAATCCCGTTATCAACAGCAAAAGCTCAGGGAATTTAGCACCCTTGGCAACTATCAGCCAGAGAACACCGAGCATGCATCCAAGGAACACTACTGCGCCTATGTAGCTCACCAAGATTTTTAGAAGATATTGGGACGTATATGCAGGAGTATAATTCAATCCCAACGGAATCGAACAGAGGAAACAGGCCAGCACTATCAGGATAAGTCCCACCATATGATTTCGACCCATCCTGGGCAGCCTCCTGCCAGATCCAGCCTGCCACAAGATAGTCATGGCGACCATGGCTGATATCAATAGAATACCGGTTAATGCTAGAACTATATCATTATACAACCTCAGGTTTACACTTCCCGCTGTCGAATAGTAGAGTAGAACTCCGGGAACGGCTACTGCGATGGACAACAATGGCCCCTTGCCCATATCTTCTCTGAACACGTGCGCAACCTTCGCTCTATCGTCCGGGCCCAAGCATAGAGCGTACATCAGCAGGGCAACAATCAAGGCTATCAGCAAAAAGGTAGCCTCGATCCTACAGACCATCATCGCCACAATACACCATATGGCTAATGTGACCAACTCTGGCCCTCCTGTCTCTTCGTGAACCATCAAGATGAGCAGAAGGCCCATGAATAGTAACTGGAACAATGTTTCAGATTCGTGCACGTTCACGCACCATATCTGCACATAGCTCGTGCACAGAATGGTAACGGCCAGAATAGCCGGACCGGTTCCAATCACACGTCTAAACACCAAGAAAGTAATGACCATAGCCAGCACGCCGAAGACAGAGGATGCCCACAGCATCCCCTGGTAACCGAACAGATCATTGAATATAGCCAGAAAAACCGCATACTGATGGAACATAGCGATGTCTGTTTCCCCAGTGGACATGTCGACCAGCGCAGTGTGCACAGGTGCCACCAAGGTCTGGGAAAGGTTTGGACCTAATAGCACCATGATCTCATCCATATACACGGTCGAGCCCCAATTCGAAATTACCCCGGCCTCGTTGAAGTGCATGAAGCTATCCCCAAACCCGCTAAATATCTCCGCTGGATTGGAAAATAGGGCCGTTGCCACGAAAAATATCACCAGCAGACCGAATGTGTCTAGGGGACTGGGTCGACTGAATCGAACAGGTGGCTTGAAACCGAACGCCACTACAAATACGATGGTCAACAACATGACCAACATCACCAGAGTGGGGAGCGAGTAGACCCCTAGCACGGCCAACAACAGGCCGATCAGACCGGTGATGAGCAGGCTTGCCATAACCCAAATGCAGATCATCTCCACGCTTACCTTCTCATGATGCCCTGCCTGCCTGCTGCAGACCACCAATCCGGGTACCAAGAACAATATGGCCGTCACTAGGACGGTCATGATGATGTCAATAGGAGTCAACTCAGGTCCCCCCACCACATCCTTTCCAATCGATAGATGAACATGTTCCGGACTATTGTGTCCATCTGATTGGGTGTCGTGTTCTCTTGATCGGACTTAGTCAAAAGCAGAATCCTCATGTAAGGCACGACAAAGGTATTCCTATCCATATATTTATTAACGTGACCGCGGAAACCTATTAAATAGCAAGCCATTCTCCCCTACGGTGATTTCATTCGCTGCATCGGCCTGATTCCAGCATTCAATGAGGAGGGGAAGATCCAAGATATCGTGATTAGAACCCTCGCTCATGTCGAGGCTGTCATCGTCGTGAACGACGGTAGCACCGACAGGACCGGAGAACTCGCCAAGGATGCGGGGGCCATCGTCATAGACAATGGTCGTAACATCGGGTTGGGGAGATCGATACGGAGGGGCTATCAGGAAGCTGTTGGCATGGATTACGACATTGTGGTCCAGCTCGATGCTGATGGACAATATGATCCTGATGAGATACCAAAGCTCGTCAAGCCTATCGTGGATGGAGAGGCCGACATGGTCTTGGGGTCGCGGTTGGACAACCTGATGTACGACATGCCGGGCATGAAACGCTTTGGCAACCGTGCCTTTACATGGGTATTGCGCAGGTTCACCGGACAGGATGTCAACGACGGGCAGACCGGGTTCCGCGCCATGAAACGAGAAGTGCTGGAAACGGCCTTGCCAACCTCGGAGTTCTCCTACACGCAGGAGATGATCATCAAAGTGGCCAAAGAAGGTTGGCGGATCAAGAGCGTGCCTATCCATTTCTATGAGCGCTATGACGGTGAGTCTAGGTTGTTTCGCTCCTCGTTCATGTTCGCCCTCAAAGGATGGGCCATAATCCTGAGGACATGGAGGGACTATCATCCTCTGAGATTCTTCGGCCTCCCGGGGCTTCTGCTGGTGCTCCTGGGCCTGGTGGACTTTCTGTACGTGCTGTTCTACTACGTCGGAACGGGAAGTATATCAGAGAGGATGCCTACGCTGATACTTGGAGTGGTTGTATTCTTATCGGGCATGCAGCTATTCTTCGCAGGCATGCTGGCGGACATGATCAAGACCCACAAACGCGATGATAGGAAGCGGTCCTAACCGCGTTCCAAAACCTTTTTATCATTCGAATCTCTGTCAAAAAGGGGATAAGATGCACCATCAGATGGAGGAGGATGCTCGATTCTCGATCATCCTGCCCACGTTCAACGAGGCGGAGAACATCGCCGAGATGATCGAATCGCTTGAACGGACGTACCCCTCGTCGAGTATCATAGTGGTCGACGACAACTCCGAGGACGGTACCGGAAACATCGTTCGCAGCATCGCTGTCGGCAATGACCGGGTGCGTCTCATGATCAGGGATCCGAAGGATCGAGGGCTGTCTGCCAGCATCTTCGAAGGAATATTATCGGTCAAGGACGACCTGTTCGTGGTCATGGATGCCGACTTCCAGCATCCTCCAGAAGCGGTTGGGGGCCTATTGAAAGCACTTACCGATGGCAATGACCTGGTGATCGGAGTTAGGCGAGCCCGAGGGCCGCTGAGCTTCGTGCGCCGGGTGTCGTCATGGGGTGCCGACCTCCTAGCCGCGGGTTACCTGATGTCCCGGCGCCAGCCGCACAGTCACGATAACATGTCTGGATTCTTCGGCGGGCGCACAGCGCAGTGCCATCAGGTGATACGCGACAACTTCGACCAGCTGGAGCGTAATGGCTTCAAGGCCCTTTTCGACATCCTCAAGTTCATTCCAAGGGAGGCAAGCATCGCCGAGGTGGAGTTCGAGTTCGGGGACCGTGCAGGAGGCAGGTCCAAGCTGGACTCGGGTGTGGTGCTGTCGATCCTGAAGCAATGCGGACCAGTGGGCAGGTTCTCCGCAATGGTCGCACGATTCCTGCTTACCAACAGGATAGGCCGGCTGCTGGCCACCCTATTTATCGGATTCCTGACCACGTTCGCGGTCGCGTTCCTATGGGATGACGTCATATGGGACTCGGCCATGATCGGCTCGACCGCGGTGTCACTAGCACTAGCCCTGATCTACCTGACCATGGCAAGCGATCTGGTGTTCAACACCAGTAGCAGTTCGATACTGTTCGGGTTGAAGATGGTGGGCGTAGGGACCATGGGCTACTTCATCAACATCATATTCATCAGCATATTCTCCCCCGTACTAACGTCAAGCCAGATCATCGCCCCCCTCATGGGGCTCACCATAGCCCTGGGATGGGAGATGCTGGGTCATGGTGTGCCCCAAGGCCGCACAGCCGAGGATGAATCTGTATGAGCATCAGTGCGGCACTCCGCGTATCGGTGGGCATATTCGCCCACAACGAGGGCCGGAACATACTGCATTGCCTGGACTCGGTGGCTTTCCAGCATGGCAAGGGCATGGAGCTGGACGAGATAATTGTCGTTTCCAGCTCCGAGGACGGGACCGATGACAAGGTGCGCGGCTACGCCCTGCGCGATGGGCGGGTGCGCCTTCTGGTCAAGCCTCGAAGGGGCAAGAGCGACGCGGTCAATACGTTCCTCAGCGAAGCTCGTTCTGAGATCGTGGTGCTGGTGAACGCCGACAACATCCTGGAGCCAGGCTCGTTAGCGGAGCTGATTGCGCCGTTCTCCGATGCCGAGGTTGGCATCGTCGGCGGTCATCCAGTGCCCATCAACCCCCGCAGCTCGTTGATAGGCTACGCGGTGAACATGCTGTGGTCCATGCACCATCACATTTCAAAGCGCAACCCGAAGACCGGCGAGTTGGTGGCCATGCGGGATCTAGGGTTGCAGATAGACCTAGGTGTGAACACCGATGAGGACTGGTTGCGCATGAGCATCGAGCGCAAGGGCTTCGAGGTCAGATATGCCGAGAGGGCGGTGGTCAGGAACAAGGGAGCGACCAACCTCACCGACTTCATGCAGCAACGGGTAAGGGTGAACGTTGGAGAGGTCTACATGAAGAGACGGTATGGTTTCACCCCTCCCACCTGGGACCAAGGCATGATGCTGGCAGCACTCAGGGACTTCATGATCAAGGATGATGGTTCGATAAGCAAGATGTTGATCTCCATGGCCTTGGAGGCCATGGCCCGCGTATACGCCAAGGTATACGTCTTCCTGGATCGCGGCGACATGTACATCTGGAACGCGGTGGAATCGACCAAGGATCTCAATTAAGGTCCACGGCGGCGAACAGTGTCTCCCACTTCTCCAAAGAGATGGCCGTGATCCGCATATCGGCAACTCGTGACATCTCGAACTGCCAGACGCCCCCACCTGGGACGTACTGGATCGTGATGTGCTGGATCTCCCCGTTCTTCCATATCATGCCGGACATCACCAACCGGAACAGGTCGGAGGCCATGCTATCGGCGCCGGATGTGAGGATGGGAGTGGACGGATGAGCAGAGAACATCAGCAACCGGCCCTCGCCCATCGGGAACAGCGCCAGGCTCTCCATGCCCAAGCATGAGTACCCGATCGGCTCGCCTCCGTTCTCCAGCACCGAGTCGGTACCCATTCCTACTCTAGGCGCCACCGTGTCCAAGGCCAATGCATCGGCAACTGACGAGGATTCGATATCATCCTCGGAGAACTCATAAGGACTGAAATCCAAATCCATGATCATGTTCTCGCCCACGAACGGTATCGAGTGCGGACCGAACCCTACCAGCACCCCGCCACGCTCCACCCACTGTTGCGCCGCCTCGCCCATTTCGCCATCGTGCCCGAACATGACGATGATAGCGTTTTCGCCGTAGAACAATGCGGGAAGCTCATCGATCTGGGCCATCTTCAAGTCTAACGCCACTCCGCGAAGCTGCGCCTCCGCCTGCATGTGATCGAACATGCTGGTCGCCTCCCCCAGCATGGTCCGGTTATCATCATCGCTTACGATGATCATGGTATCGTTCCTCACTTCATTGAGTGACGCCCCGACCAATGAGAGGGTATTGGCATGATCGTTACCCGATATCCGCACCGTCACCGAAGCCGTGTTGCCATGGACGTCAGCCTGCAATTCGATATCGTAACCCGGGGAGGGTATGAGCGCCACCCCCAGAAGGAGGAGGACACAGGCCATGCTCGCCACCGCCATTCCGAGCTTACCCATGCAACTCCCCCCACCGCCTCTGCAGCCATCGCCCCACGATCGTGGAGATGTCGTATCGTTCGGGCAGCAGCGTGCCCAGAATGACCAGGAAACCGGCCACCGATATCAATGCGGTGGCGCCCACCTGGGTCATGATCCCTCCTCCATCATGATATCCCAATATGATCTGGTTCAGGGCCCCCACATCCACGATGGGCGTGTACACTCCCAGCGGGTACAGTACGGCGGCCGGGGTGACCAGAGAGAGGTAATATAGCGCCCCTAGCACCGACAGAGCTGCGATGGCCCATATGCGTCGCGGCTCCTTCGCCAGCAGCAATATCAAGAACGGGAGGGTCCACAGCATATGCTGGGGATTGGTCACCGGCTGGGTCAGCAATATGGCAGCGATCACCATCACGTTGCCCTGGCACAGGACGGTCCAATCCCCCTTGTCGGTTATGGCCCTGCCTTTCAGACGCAGGGCGGCGAGCATTGAGAGCAGGGCAGCGCCACCAAGAGCGACAAACGTGGCCAGCATGGACGGGTTGAGACGCCATCCTCCCTCAGTGACCACCTCCTTACAGATATGCGAAATAAGGTAGGGCACTAGGCAGTAGAGATTCATGCCCCCGAACACTGTCTGAGCAGAGCGTCGCCCGAGATACTCCAACATCTGGTCGGAGAACAGCAGGAACGGTGACATGATCACCAGGCCCAGGAGGGCCCCGGCCGCCAGCAGGGCAACGTCACGGAACCTGGCCAGGTTGCTGTCGTAACGTGAGACTAGAAGAACGGAAAGGTAGAAGACACCTAGGAACGCGGGATATATCTTGAAGAACACGCCCAGGGATATCAGCAGCCCGCACAGCAGGTAGCTGCGTCGATGGAATGCCATCAATGCCATGACGGTCATCAGCGCCGGAAGCACATCGAACTGGCCGGTAACCGCGGTGATCCATATGACCAGGGGGTTCAGCATCCAGAACAGCAGCGCCCGCTCCGACCATGGGCGCCCCCAGCGTTCGTCCACCATGCGGAATATCATCAGCCCCATCAGCAGATCGGCGATGATCACCGGTGCCTTGATCACCAAGTTATAGGCCGGAGCGGTCACGAACGGGGTGACCATGCCCGAAAGCTGGGCCACGTCCACCATCGACGGCACATCGGTTCCGAATTGAGAGAGCGGCAGCACCAGCTGCAGCAACCACAGGAACGGGTATGCGGTCACCATGAACAGCGGTGTGTATGCGTAGTACGCGTGCCCGTAGATCCCAACACCGGAGAGCATGTCGATCGACGATATGTAGAACGGGTACTGGTCGAAGGTGCATATGGTGAACGGCGCCAGCAGGAGCCTGACGACCACCCCGAGGATCACCAGATACAGTGTCGCCCTCGACAATCGAGGAAGCAACCTCATTCCATTACCTTCTCTCCAATATAGCCAGGCCGTCCCTTATCCCTCTAAGATATCTTCTCATGACCTCCTGCGAGCACCTTGACCTCCATGCATACACGGGCAATCGCACAAGGAATTGGCCAGCGATACCGGTCAGACGCCTGGCCCCCTGCATGTACTTATTGATGATCAGGAAGGGGTTCCTGCCAAAATAATATGCGCGGAACGGGGTGAGCTCGTTGCTTCCGGCGTTCCCCGCCGAGGCGGATACCCTGTGTCGGGCCACCGCCTCCGGTACCAGAATGCACGACCATCCCGCTCGGCGGGCTCTCAGACAGATGTCCGTATCCTCGAAATACATGTGGTAGCTCTCGTCCAGCAGCCCTATCTCCTCAAGAGCCCGAGCACGGAACAGGGTGACGCATCCGGTAAGGAAGTCCACTTCCCCGCCATCTATCGCCCGATCGGGCTCGTCCATGTATGAGTGGCGGGTGAAGCAGAGGGTCTCGTTGATCTCGCCGCCTGCAAACCAGATCTCGTCCCTGTCATGGTACAATATCTTGGGGCCTGCCATGGCCACCCTGCCCTCCAGCGATGCCTCCAGAACGGCCATGCACCCCGGTTCCAGAGTGGCATCATTGTTCAGTAACAGAATGGGGTCGCTGCCGTCTGCTAGCGCCAGTTCCACTCCTGTATTGGCCCCGACGATGTAACCGAGGTTCTCCCCCATCTCCACCACAACCACGGCAGGATGATGCTCACGAATGGCTTCCACGGACCCATCGATCGATCCGTTGTCCACCACTATGATATGTTCCAGCCCATCGGCCTCCAGCGACGCTAGGCAGGCAAGGGTGTCCTCCCTCCCGTTCCAATTCACCGTCACTGCCCCTGCTGGCATGTTGCGATGATATTCTTTGTGATATAAATCATTGATGAACTCTCCCAATCAGATTAAAATACGCCGAACCTCATGCAATAGCGAATGATAGAGGTGGCAGTGACCATATGCGCTCACAATGAGGGGCGCAACATGGCCAAGAGCCTGGGTTCCATCCTGGGCCAGAACCTGGACGGATTCCTTCTGAACGATATAGTTGTCGTGTCGTCCGGCAGCACGGACGACACCGATGATGTGGTCCGCTCGTTCGAATCCAGCAACAGCAAGGTCCGCCTGCTGGTGCAGCAGAGACGCGAGGGAAAGAACTCAGCGATCAATTTGGCATTGTCCTCGATCGAAGCGGACATCATGGTAATGGTGAACGCGGACAACGTTCTCGCCCCTGGCGCCCTACAACGGCTGCTGGAGCCATTCCGCGATCCGCTGGTGGGCATGGTCGGAGGCCACCCCATCCCAGTGAACGACCGGAACACATACACCGGTTTCGCAGTGTACATGCTATGGGACATGCACCACCGATTGTCGCTGATCCATCCCAAAGTAGGTGAGCTTGTGGCGTTCCGCAACTTGGGACAGCGTTTGCCCACGGACATGCAATCTGACGAGGACCTCATCCGCATGGACCTGGAACGGGACGGCTACCAGGTGCACTATGCGCCGGAGGCGGTGGTGTACAATCGCGGCCCAGGTACGGTGGCCGATTTCGTCAGGCAGCGCACCAGGGTGAACATCGGTGAGCGCTACCTGATGCGCCAATTCGGATACCAGGTCCCAACCTGGGATCGTACCTACCTTTTGGACGCCTTCCTGGGCTTCGCCCGCGACAACCACCGGGTGGACCGTGTGGCCTTCGCCATAGCCCTAGAGGCCTGCTCCCGGCTTTACGCCATGATATACGTGCTCATGGACAAGGGAGACAAGAATGTGTGGGACCAGGTGCGCAGCACCAAGGACGTCTCCTAGCCCAGTATCCTGTCCACCGCTGTGGTGAAGTCAAAACCGCTACCGACCTGGATCCCCTTGGCCCCCACCCTGTCGGCCATCTCCATGTCCATGTCGCTGTCGCCTATGACGTACGATGAGGACAGGTCGATCGGAAAGTCGTCCAGTGCCTGCATCACCATGCCTATGCCGGGCTTGCGGCAGTCACAACCTGCGTCGGGGAGGTGAGGGCAGCGATAAATGGCATCCAGCCTCGCCCCCGCGGCGGCGAGGCCGCCCCGCACCTTGTCGTGGATCGCATTCAACGTGGCCTCATCGAAGTAGCCCCGGGCCACTCCAGACTGGTTGGTGACCATGATGACCAGGTAACCGGCATCATTGAGCCGCCTCACCGCCACCGGAACCCCGTCGAACAGCTCCAGGTCGTCTGGGTCGCTGCAGTAGGGCACGTCCCTAGCCAAAGTGTCATCACGATCGACGAACACCGCTGGCCTGCCGAACATGGTCCGCTCCACCAGACCGCATACCATGTGGCCCGCGACCATGTATCCCTCCTGGATGCGAGGGGTCCTTCG
>JAUVWO010000109.1 GCA_030604065.1 Methanomassiliicoccales archaeon
GAGCCATTGGTCTCCACGGTCACGTACCTTCCCTCATCGACCAGGAGGTCGATCAGGGCTGGAGTCTGGGTCTGCAACAGCGGCTCCCCCCCGGTCAGACACACATGTTCCGTATTTGACGATAGAGATTTCCTAGCCACATCCTCAATGGTCATATCAATGCCGCCTTTCCAGGCATAGGCGGTGTCGCACCACCTGCATTGGAGGTTGCAACCCGCTGTGCGTATGAACACTGTCGGGGTGCCGATGAGCACTCCCTCGCCTTGAAGTGACCGGAATATCTCAACGATCCTCATCAACGGACCTCGTACTCGATGGCATCCTCGTACCCGGCATCCTGGAATCCCGCCAGCCTCAGCACGCAGGAGTCGCAACGGCCGCAAGCCCTATCGCCTCCGCGATAACAGCTCCAGGTCAGGTGGAGCGGGGCGCCCATGGCCATCCCCATACCCACTATTTCCGCCTTGGTCATGGCGATGATCGGCGTTTCCAGGGCTATGGGGTGTCCCTCAACTCCGACCTTGGTACCCACAGCGAGCAGTCGTTCGTAGGACTCGAAGAACTCAGGGCGACAGTCTGGATAACCCGAATAATCCACCGCGTTGGCCCCGATGTATATGCTATCGGCGCCCACGGTCTCACACAGCCCCGCGGCCACACTGAGCATGATGATGTTCCTTGCCGGCACGTAGGTCACCGGAATGTCCTCGCCCACCGGATGGGTGTCCGCGTCCGGGACGTCCACCTCGTCCGACGTTAGCGCTGAGGATGTGAACGAGCTCAGGTCCAGATCCACGACGATGTGACGCACGCCGTAGTGCTCGGCCACCGCTCTGGCGGAATCCAACTCTCGCGAGTGACGTTGTCCATATCGGAAGCTCAGCGCTATGACATCGCGATCCCTGTCCAAAGCAATGGCCAAAGTGGTAGTGGAATCCAATCCGCCAGATAGCAGGACCACCGCCCCACTCAAGGAGCCAGCCTCCGGGAGGCCCAGGCGGTCTGACCGCGCTCCTCATCTATGCCCACATCAATAGCGTGTACATTAGCGGGTATATCCAACCGAATCAACAGCATTTCCAGGACCACACGGGCGATCTCCTCTGCCGTGGTCTGGATGACATCAAGGATGACCACATCCTCCTTCGGGAACGTATACATCTTCCGCTCCAATCTGGCGATGACCTGATCACCTATATCCAACTCCACCAGGTCCGATCCTCCTGGCAGCAGCACTCGATGATCAAGTTCCTCGGCGATGTCCCTCAAGACCCGCTTTAGCTCCACAAAGTCCATCAACATGCCGTTATCGCCGATGACCCCGTGCAGCATCAGCCGCACAATGTAGGAGTGACCGTGCAGCCGCTCGCACTTATCATGACGGGGAATGAAATGACAAGCGGAGAAGGTTATGCCCGCGTAGGCGCCATCTATCTCGATCTTCATCGACCGTACCTCGGGCTTGCATCTCCTTCATCCTTTATGACTGTATGGCGATGACAGCGAGGCAGCCAACGCCAGGGAGTCGATGAAGTCCTCTTTGACCCTAGAGGTATCGATGAAGACCCGATCCATATTGAGCACTGGTGCCCCCAGCGCCCTACCTCCTCCAAGGAAGTGCAGGGTACGGAACACCAGGTTACCAGAGATGCCGTCCGGGGCGATGATCATGTTCGCCTCATCAGCAGCTGACTCTATAAGGATCTCAGCGTGATAGGCATCGATGCCTTCGGTCACCAGTAACGCGGTCACCGCCTCGGCGTCGTCTAGACTGCGGTCGACCACCGCATTCCGGCCCCTATCATCCAGCCTGCCCCCTGATAGTACTGCCACCCGATGTTTCATCCCCATTCGAACCATCAGACGGGAACCCAGAAGAGCGAGCTCGACCCGCTCATCCACTGTCCACCCTTCGTCAATGCCCACCGGGGCCAGGAAGAACAGTCCCCTATCCTGCGGCTGCATGATCGCCATCCGCAGCACCCGGTCGAGATCGAACGCCTTGCGCAGCCCGGCCATGGTCGCACCGGCGGGCAGGGTGCCCCTGACCGCCGCATCTATCCTGCCACTGGTCAGGTCTTTGACCATGGCCTCGCCGTCGGTGTACACCCTGCAACGGCAGATACCCATGGCCTCCGCCTTGACAGCACTGGCCGACGCCCGACCATCGCCACCGTCTCCGATACCGACCAGACGATCGGTCCGCACCTCGCCGATGAACCGCTCCGCGGTGAGCATACGCCCCGATCGACACCGTTGAAGATTAAGGTTGTCAGTCGGTGAGCGTGATCTGGTCGAAAACGTAGTCCTTCCACTCCACCTCTCCAAGGGCGATCCTTAGCTCCAAGTGGGTCAGCAACGTGATGTTGTAACGGGCCCGGTCATCCAGCGCGATGCGGGGACAGGCAGTGATCACTGCAGCGTCCGCAGCGTACGGCAGCAAGGCGTCGGGGGTCACCTCATCCAGAACAACGATGTGTCCCTGTCGCCCATTCGACCGGATCATACCTATCACCTCTTCGGCCAGCGCCCTCCGCCGCTGTCCGGGCTTGGAGGACACTACCACTAGGAATCGTTGCGCGTCCATGGCCCGGGCAATGGCGGCGAAGCGCTGCCTGAGCATGGCATCGCGCAGATCGCCCACCGATCGCACCCCGCCCATTAGCGGGTCGACCACCACCACGGGCAGATCGGTGGACAGCGCCACCGCCAGCGGATGGAAGTTGCCTTCCCCTATGAATATGAAACCGTCGACCGAGTCCTCCACCGCGGAGGCGGCGCTATGATTGCAGCCGAGCACCTGACCGGGGTGCTGTATCCGATCGTCGCCGAGACCTACTATGACCTGCCTGCCGACCGCCTCTAGGCGCTCGACTGCTTTGGGAATAAGGTCCAGATACTGCACCGTGGCCACCAGCCCGATGCATCCATCGATGAGAGTGGCAGCCTCGTCCACCAGCAGGTCGATGTCACTTTCCACCCTCACTTCCACAAAGAGCACGTCATCGTCTACCCCTAAAGAGGGTATGGGTGAGTGCCCGAAGTGCACCAATGCATCAGCGTAGGCGCGGAATCCCTTGTGGATATCACAAGCCCCATAACAAGGGTCGCCAAGAACGATGACCTCGGCACCGGTCTGAGAACGGATGAGATCGGCGGCGACGGTAGCCCTGACCTTGAGCCCCTCGGGCATCTGCAGGGCCACCCGACCGTAGCTCCTCTCCTTGACCCAGGACGAGACAGCGTCAAGCCTGAGGTCGAACATGGAGGCCTACTTTAGCATCTCCGCACCCTGGTCTATGTCAATGTAGCAGGGCGAGGGGAGCTTCATCGAGGCCCTCCAAAGAGCCTCCTTGGCCAGGTCGAAGAACTGCTTGCTGGTCCGGACAGTAATGATCTTCTGGTCGGCCTTGACCCTGGCGGCGGTGCCAACGTTCTTGCCGAAGGAGTGTCTCATTCCAGAGGACACCCTATCAGCACCAGCACCGGTTGCGAGCTTGTTCTCCCTAAGCACATTGTGTGGATAGGGTCTCACTTTCAGATGATAGTTGGCCGTACCCGCCTGCTTGGACATCACCCTGTTAGCAGCGATGCGAGCCGCCTCCAACGCGGTATGCCTGATCTGCTTGGACTCCTTGACCTTGAGCGAAAGGATAATGGGAAAATCGCCGTTAGCGGTGCCCATATCGAACTGGGTGATCCTAGAGCTGGGCACACCACCCATGTACTTCCTTCGAGTGAATGCCTGACTCTTGATCTGCCTGTACATCACAGCGGGCTTCCTTGCCATCAATATCACCAAATGAACGTTATCCGGATGCGCCTACAGACCTATCCTTGTATATAATGCCTGTGGGCCATCGGGTGGCTCTGAGCATACTTTGGATTGTGGGATGCAATATAAAGGTTTTGATTGGCCATCCAACTGAACCGTCCTTTACGCCCATTGGAGAATAACCTATATCTATCATGAACATGTGGGAACGGAGCC
>JAUVWO010000041.1 GCA_030604065.1 Methanomassiliicoccales archaeon
AGGTACGATACCATTGAAGGCCGAGTACATCATTCCCATTGGCGGCATGGTCATCGGCAACTCGATGAATGTCATAGCTCTATCATTGGATCGGTTGATGGGCGAGGTTTCGAACAATGTTCTCAGATTGGAGAGTGCCCTGGCCTTGGGGGCATCGCCCGAGCAGGCTTCTTCCATACTGGTGACCCGTAGCGTCCGTTCCTCTCTCATACCCACGGTGGACAACATGCGGACCTTGGGCTTGGTATGGATACCAGGGCTGATGTCCGGCATGATCATCGGAGGGATAGCGCCCACCACCGCAGCGGTCTTCCAGCTCACCGTGATATTAATGATAATGGGGTCGAATACCCTGGCGTCCATAGTGGCCACGAGAATGGCCATCGATGGCATGTTCGGGGAGGCTGAACAACTGGTGTTCGATCAGTGATAGATTCTCACGGTCGGTCAATCGGCGCAGAAGTGTTTTTAATGAAGATGGTAATCATCATCCGGTCCGAGAAATGATTATTGAATGTCCATCATGCGGATTCAAGCTATCTCCAGATGTTACCCACTGTCCCAAATGCGGAGCTGAATTGGGTTTGGCAGTCATAAGCGACCTAGAGGACCTGGCCAATATGATTCAGAGGGCTACAGGGCCGGAAGACCTGGTCGATACGGTCGGGGCTTTACCGGATGATGGAGCGACCGTGGCACTGGAGGACGGTAACGACGCCTCGTTGACTGATGATGGGAACACCACCGAAGGGGGTGACGATGATCCCGACATGGGATCCGATTCCGCCCTCCCGCAACAAGACGATGCCCCCGAGCCAATGGTGAGCTGGATGCATACAGCAACACCATCTGATATTGTCCCTCAGCAGCAAGGCGATGCAGAGGTCTCTTCGAACGATCCCGATGGAGACGACGAGGGTGATATCAAGACCCGCAAGCGACGATTCCGGATATTCGGTCGGTGACGCAAGTTTCTAAAGGGGGCCGCCCATTCAGCAATCATGGCTGACATCCGCATCAGGAAGCGGAGAAGGATGAGGGCCAAGGACATCAAGGCCATGGCCGACACCATTGAAGCCTCCCTTAGCGTTGAGGTGTTCATCGGAGGTGAGGTGGACATCGCCGAAAGCAGCGAGTACCAGGTGCTGTTCGAGGAAGGTGAAGTTGTTGGGATGGTGCTCGATGATGAGCCTTACCTGAGCGTCAGGGGTCTTTTACGGTACCGACCTGAGCGAAAACAGGTCACTGTAGACATGGGTGCGGTCCCCTATGTCATCAACGGTGCCGATATCATGGCCCCGGGTATCGTAGATGCCGACCTGTCCATAGCCCCAGGCGATCTCGTTTGGATACGGGACATTAAGAACAGAGTGCCCCTGGCCGTGGGTCGGGCACTAATCTCTGGTGGCGATATGGCCGAGGGCCGATCAGGCAAGGCGGTTGCCAATATTCACTATGTCGGAGACAAGCTCTGGAGATACGGTGAGGACTGAATCACAGGGCTTCATATGAAAAGAATTATATCCACTGCTGGCTATATGACGATGAGGAATGGCATGGCATCGTTTTTCAAGAAACCTTTCAGTAAGACCAAGGACGAGGTTGAGACCGTAGAGACCGACCAATACATTGACCTCGGCCAGCTGCACTTTGAGGACGAGGGGCCGCTCGCCACTCAGGGCGGAATGGTCAAGGTGGCTGAGATATACAGGTACGAGGACCTTTCCCAGGTGGCGCAGTCCGTTTACAATGGTAACATATTGTTGATCGACTATGCTGCTGTAGCCAATGACTCCCTCACTCTGAAACGGGTGACCAATGAGCTTAAGGCGGTGGCCCGGGACACGAATGGCGATGTTGCTGCCATCGGTCGCAACTTCATCATGGTGACTCCAAATGGTCTCAAGATAGATAGGAGCAAGATCAAGGGCGGTTTCTGACCCTCCTATTCATTTCTCATTAATGATGTTCGTGATAGGCAGGGGAGGCTCGTGAGCCAGACCAAGGTCATCCACGATAGCATTCACGGCAGCGTTCGCATCGATGGGGTGTTCCTACTGCTGCTGGAGCGGCCGGAAATGCAGAGGCTCATGGGGATCCACCAACTCGGGATGGGTCATATGGTCTTCCCGGGCGCCAACCACACTCGATTTGAGCATTGCCTAGGCACTTATGCCCTCGCGGGAAAGATGGCCGACATCCTGGCCCTGGAACGAGAGGATCGAGACCATGTGAGGGCGGCGGCGTTGCTGCATGATCTGGGCCACGCACCGTATTCGCATACCCTGGAAGAGGTGATAATGCGTCGGTGGGGTATAGATCATATGGAAGCCACCACCGCATTGGTGATGGGCAGGATGTCTGGTATTCCTTCTTGGGCCGATCTTCATATGGATTCTACCATCGCTGAGACGCTGGTGGATGAGGGGCTCGATCCAAATAGGGTCTGCCATCTGATCGTATCTCCCGACAAGGGTCCAGATGGTAATTTGCTCACTTTAGATGGGGGCCAGGCCCACTTCGGCAACCATAGTTATCTCAACCAGATCATGCACGGTCCGGTGGATGCGGACCAGATGGACTATCTTCTGCGGGATGCTCATTACACCGGTGTGGCTCATGGGGCTATAGACATCGAGCGCATCCTGAACACCATCACTCTCCACCATGGGGACATGGTGGTGGAAAAGGGAGGTGTGGTGGCTGTTGAAGGACTTATGGTTGCCAGGGCCCTAATGTACACATCGGTGTATTTTCACAAGACGGTTCGCATAGCGGAAATGATGTTATGCAAGGCGTTGGACTCGGCGGAGGAGGGCCTTGAGGGTATCCATACGATGACCGATGCTGACCTCGAGCACTACCTGCTGTCCCATGGGGGTCGTTCTAGGGAGATCATGCTTCGGCTAAGATATCGGAAGCTGTATAAACGAGCCATGGTGCGATATACATCCGACCTGAGCGAGGATGAGTTGGATTGTTTTCTGCCATTGACCGATCATGAGGCTCGGTCGGCCACGGAGCGTGCGATCGCGGAGCGATGTGGTCTGCATTCCAGTGAGGTCATACTAGATATCCCCTGTCGCAGGGAGCTGCTGTGTGATCTGCACAAGGGCAAGACCGAAGTTCCGGTACTCAGCGATGGACGGGTGCGCCCCATATCCAGATACAGCCCGATCGCCAAGGCGCTGCAGACTCGGGCCACCCATGACTGGGCTGTGATGGTGTCCTGCCCTGCCGAGTACAGGCAGGAAGTGACCAGGGCCGCCGAACGAATCTTGCTCGGCTAGCCTTTTATCACGCCAAGCGGGGTGAGCTTCACAACCATTCGTGCCAAGCCAGATCCGACCATCACGGATACCACGTCATCGACGTTCTTGTAGGCGCCGGGAGCTTCCTCAAGAACGCCCTCTTCCGTGGTCGATCGGAGATATATGCCCCGATCACTGAGTTCCTTTCTGACCCCTTTCACGTCGAACTTACGTATCGCCGCCTTGCGGGACAGGGTCCTGCCTGCGCCATGACAGGTGGATCCGAATGTCTCATCCATGACCAGATCGTTACCCACGATGACGTAGGTGCCTGATCCCATATCCCCAGGTACTATGGCCGGTTGACCGATGGCACGGTATGGTTCAGGGATCTCGGGGTTCCCCGCCGGAAATGCTCGGGTGGCGCCCTTGCGATGCACCATCACCTTGCGTGATTCTCCATCCACTCGATGCTCTTCTGTCTTGGCGATGTTGTGGGCCACATCGTAGACAAGTCCCATGTCCTCGCCCGGAAGGCCGAGCACATCGGAGAACGATTTTCTGACCCAATGGGTCAACATCTGGCGGTTACACCATGCATAGTTGGCCCCGCAGTTCATGGCTGTGAAGTAGTCTATCCCGTCCTCGGACTGGATGGGTGCGCAGGCTAGCTGACGGTCCGGCAGTCGGATGCCCTGCTCCCTGACCGATCGTTCCATGACCTTGAGGTAATCAGTGGCTATCTGATGCCCACAGCCTCGTGATCCGGTGTGAATTGTCACCGTGACCATGCCCTCACGAAGTCCGAACGCCTCCGCAGCCTTGGCGTCCCCCACATTCTCAACGTAATCCACCTCTACGAAGTGGTTACCTGATCCTAGGGAACCCACTTGAGGACGCCCTCGTTTCTTGGCCCGATCAGAGACCTTCTCGGGATCGGCCTTTTCCATGCGTCCACCGGATTCGGTGAATCCTAGGTCATCGCTGTAACCGTAGCCCTCGGAAACCGCCCACTGGGAACCATTGGCAAGTATGTCGTCCAGCTCATCCCATGACCTCTGTTCCTTAGCTCGCGACCCGAGTCCGGATGGGACACTCTCGAAAAGGGAGTCGATCAGCTCTTTCAGTCTCGGTCTCACCTCATCCACGGTCAAGGGAGTGCGCAGCAAACGTACACCACAGTTGATATCGAAGCCGATCCCCCCGGGGGATATCACTCCATCCTGCATGTCCATGGCTGCCACACCTCCGATGGGGAACCCGTAGCCCCAGTGGATGTCCGGCATGGCCAATGAACATCCGACGATTCCTGGTAGGCAGGCGACGTTCGCCACTTGCTCCGGGGCATCGTCACTGATTATCGACTGTACCATGCCCTCGTTGGCATAGATGATCGCATCGGTTTTCATTCCCGTCTTGTAGGACCTAGGTATCATCCATCGATATTCATCCAATCTTATCAGGGGGCCATTCCAGGACATGTACGTACCGAACTCGCTATGCCACCAGTCATTTATAATCTTTCCAAAGCATCAGATGTCCAGCAAACAACCTTTATGTAATCGTATGGAGTTGATTGTACATTCATGATCGGATCTGATTTGGAGGTGACGCTATCCATAGCGATCGGGCTATCATCCACCGCAATGGGGTTGTGGGTGTTATCCAAGGGACCGTTCCTCAAGAGCAACCAGGGGTTCATGCTCATTGCCATGGTCTCTGCTCTCGTGTCCGTCACCACCACAGCAGTTCTGTTATCATCCGACGATCGAATGGCTCTCTGGGCCCTTAGAGTGGATACGTTCTTGATCACCGTGTTCTTTGGGACCCTTCTTTACCTGGTTCTTATGCAGCCTCACAGGAGGCTGATGTTGAAGGGCCGTTTCAGACCTGTCTTTGAGATCCTGTCCCGACCCAGGGTGTTGGCAACTATCGTGGCGGTTACCGCGGTCGTGCCCGCGGCTTTCGTCACCGTGTCCGATGGCCCTGAGACCCACATAGACTCCGCGATGCTGCCCCTGAGCGTGGTCCTATCCATGTATCTTGTGGCAATATTGTCCCTGCTACTGATCGCCCTGATGGAGTCGGACGATCGCAAGACTCGTATTCAGTTCTTGGTGATGTCGGTAGCAAGTCTGTCCCCCTTCATCATACCTCTATCTTTGATCCTGTTCATTTCCAACATCGTGACCTTCGGACAGTGGCTGCTGCCAGAGGGATGCTGGTCTCTCTGGCGGTGCTCATGGTGAATGTCATTAGATTCCCGTCACAGACGATCGAACCTGTGCGGGATGAATTGGACCTGGGAATGATGATCGAGTATCCAACTGGAGCGACGATGGAGGGAGGATGTTGCCTGCTGGTCGAGTCCAAGGGGTCTGACCGTGCATACCATATGTTCATTGATAGGGTGGCCATGGGATACAATGGTCTGGTCATATCCCGAACCCATCCGGAAAGGGTCAGAGAGGAGTACGGCCTTGCCAACGCACCAGTCATCTGGCTAGCAAGTCTGCCAGGACCTGACCGGGTCGATCCCACCAATCTGAGCATTCTCCAGAATACGATAGTGGACTTCATCAGAAAGGGCGAGAGATCCGTCATAATCTTAGATGGTCTGGAGTACATCATATCCAACAACCCTCTTGAGAAGGTTCTGCGAATGTTCTATCTGGTGAAGGATGAGATGATGTTCCGAAACTCAAAGCTCGATGGGGGAAGTGATGCGGTCTTGATAATTCCTCTGGACATCGAGGTCCTTAGCCCAAGGGAGTTGGCGTTGTTCGAGAGGGAGTTTGACATATATCGGACAAGGGATTAGAAGAAGAGCAGGGGGCCGGGACCGAGATTTGAACTCGAGTCAAGGGAACCACAATCCCACAGGATAACCAGGCTACCCTATCCCGGCCACTACAGACGCGGTGAATCCTTTTGCATAGATAAATGTTTTCATACGTAGCCATCCAGCGGGATCGATCTCCGGATTCGGCAATCGTTAAATATGAGGGTCTGAGCTACAATTGCGGTGAAGGTCCAGAATAATATGGGAGCCCGTATGAGATCCATCGATCGCACGGTGTGGGCATCCATTCTCATCCCAACAACTACCATATCGATCGCTGAGGCCCTGTTCTTCATCGGGGACCTTGAGGACACGATGTTCGTCCACGCGATCAACATCGTACTGTGCCTGATCATCCCCCTATTGACCAGTTGGGACTCACGCATGTTCCAGGTTTTCGCCGCATTGTCGCTGCTGCGTTTGCTTAACCTGGGAATGCCATCCTTTTTCGATCTCACTCTGTATTGGCTTCCGCTCATCTATCTGCCTTTGATCATCATCGGAGTGATGATGATGCTTGATGACGTACCGGAGGGTACAAGGCGCAAAACATCGTCCATATTGTTTGGGTCTTCAGGACCTCGTCCCATGGCCCTGGTGAAGCAGACCCTAGCTGCTGTTATAATTGGATTATTCCTTGCTACAATCGAGTATGCCATCCTTGGTAACGATCCGATGGTGCCCGATGCGTCCCTGGAAAGCCTGCTTCTATTGCTCGGTGTGATGCTTCTCTGTGTGGGATTTGGGGAGGAGATGCTATTTCGTGGCCTCCTTATAGGTAGAGGTCAGGAACACATTGGTCTTGTGGGCGCCATATTGTTGTCATCGCTACTGTTCGCTGTGATGCACTCCGGTTACAGTTCTGGCGTATACATGATATATGTGTTCCTGGTGAGCTTTGTGTTTGGTTATATATATCATCGCACCCAGAGTATATATACGGTCACGGTGCTGCACGGAACGCTCAATTTCTTCTTGTTCTCCCTGATCCCAATGGGTTTACTTTGGTGAGTCGATTATCATCTACGATATATGGACGACAATCAATATATACTGAGATACTTATGAGATGACCATATGATGCTATCGAGTGTGACTTCAACGGCAGTTTCGAGTGCTGCAGCATCCACAAGTGCCATATCGATGTCGGTGGGCATCGGTCTGGGCGTTGGGGGCGCCTTGATAGCCATACTTTTGATCATGTTACTGTCCTCCAAGGAGCTGCTTGGGGCTTCTAGAATGCCATCGGACAAGGTGATGAAGTCCCTCAACTACATGATCATACCGTTGTTCTTCGTGTTCTGCTTGAACGTGGCCTTCCAGGTCGTCAGCGTTTTGTAGATGTTTCCAGACGAACTGTTGAGCATGCGATATATCAAATGAACAGTTCGGATATAGGTCGATGCGATCTCAATCGATGACGGTTCTACGGGCAAGATCAGCTAGCGAGTTAAGCACCATTGACCCCATCATCATGACGAAACCTATTATGAACAATGAGATGGAAATACCGCTCTGGAACATCCATCCCCAACCAAAGATGTAGATGCCGAGATAGCTCAGAAATCCCATGATCAGCCCTGCGATCGTGAGGGTGATGCCAGGCACTCCGAGCAACAGCAGAGGGCGGGATTGGCTCACCAATCTGATGACATCACCAAGGACTGAGAGGCCGTGGGTGATCGGGTTCTTCTTGTGCTTGTGGGGAACATCGTAGTCCACGGTTATCGGGACCTCAGCGATGTGGAGCCCCCTGGTACTGAAATAGTGAATCATGTCGGACTCGATAGAATATCCCTCTGAGGTGAAATCTAGATTCTGCAGCGCCTTTGAGGAGAGAGCTCTGAACCCGGACTGGGAGTCTGTCACTTTTGAATAGCAGGCTACGTTCGTCGCCCCGTTCAGCACTCGTTGGCCTAGCCTCCGATAGCCGGGAACTTCATTACCCTCTTCGAGGAAACGGGAACCGATCACCAGGTCGACTCCTGTTTTGGAAATTGGATGAAGGAGCCTTGGTATCTCTTGAGGATGGTGTTGCCCATCGGCATCGATCGTCACACAAATGTTGGCGCCCTGATCCCTAGCCATGCGTAGGCCATACAATAGGGCAGCTGCCTTGCCTTGGTTCACCTCCAGACGGAGGATCTCTGCTCCCGCTCTGGTGGCTATCTGTGATGTCCTATCACTGGAGCCATCATCGATAACGATGACCTTGTTGACTTGTTCAAGTGTCTCCAGCACCACGCTTCCAATGGTCAGAGACTCGTTGTAAGCAGGGATGATAGCGAAGATATTCTCATCTACTTCTGACAAGTGCTTCCCCCGTTAGATTCTGATTGACGATTTCCTTAATAAACATAGGGTAACAAATCACTCGGATCGTTATTCATAAGGCAACATTTTTGAACCGACGACGAAATTTTTCATTACTACCCAAATCATTCATTGATGCGAGCTCTCTCTGTATGACCTCCATATAAGCGCTGATGCCCTTCTCAATCATCCACCCGAGGGTCAATGGTGTGGGATATGATCTACACATCATCACTAATCATCGCTATAGAATTGTTCTGCGGTTAGATAAAACAGTGATGGTCTGAGGGAGAAAAGCCCGTTGTCAGGCTATCGGCGAACGGTAACACCCATGTCCGAGTGCTTAAGGCGGGACGCCACTTCCACAAAGCTTTTTCGCTCTGCATTTGACGGTTGTCGAACACATTCATTGCATCGTTGTCCGCAGTCGGGACGATATGATTATACCGAACAGGATGATTGCACCAGCATGAGCAACCTCATTTCCATCTTGGATGTGGGAGATGACATGGACTTGCTGCTCGGCTCAGCCGAGCAGCTCAAGAGCGAGCGCCATATATCGAACCCGCCTTTGAGGGACAAGTCCCTGGCCATGATATTCGAGAAGTCCAGCACTAGGACCAGAGTATCGTTCGAGGTGGGCATGACCGATCTTGGCGGCCACGCCCTGTATCTGGGTGCCAAGGACATGCAGCTGGGCCGTGGGGAGACGGTATCTGACACTGCCAAGGTACTGAGCCGTTATGTGGACGGCATCATGTATCGCGCATTCAGCCATGATATGATGCTCGAGCTTGCTGACAATTCCACGGTCCCGGTGATCAACGGACTGGATGACCTTGAACATCCATGCCAGGTACTTGCTGACCTGCTGACCATCAAGGAGCACAAGGGACATATTGCCGGATTGAAGGTGGTATATGTAGGCGATGGCAACAACGTCTGCAACTCTCTAATGCTCGCATGCCTCATGGCAGGGGCCAATTTCATCGTTGCCTGTCCACCCAGTCGGCTTCCTGACCCAGGTCTGACCAAGATGGCTGAAGGCATGGCCCGGTCGAAGGGCCTGACATTCGAGATCACCCATGACGCCCAGACCGCCGTGATCGATGCAGACGTCATATACACTGATGCATGGGTGTCTATGGGGGATGATATCGAGGAGGATGAGAAGTGGGCGCTGTTCGGCGACTATCAGGTCAATAGCGATATGGTCTCCAAGGCGAAACCGGATCATCTGTTCATGCATTGCCTTCCGGCGCATCGGGGGGACGAGGTGACCTCCGAGGTGATAGATGGGACCAACAGTGTGGTATTCGATCAGGCGGAGAACAGGCTCCATGCGCAAAAGGCGGTAATGCTTTGGCTCATGGGTTGAGCTGAAATTTGATCACCGAGTTCACTTGGTCTAGGAATATCTCCCTATCTTCAGCAGGGACCGTGGCTCCAGCGGCAATGTCGTGCCCTCCGCCAGCACCGCCAACGGTAGCTGCGCAGAAACGCATGACGTGTGATAGGTCCAGCCCCTTGGCGACAAGGTCCTTGGTGCCCCTGGCCGAGACCTTCACCTCATCGTTCTCGCTATCTGCCATGGCCACGATGGGGCGGTCATCCGGTATTTTGCCTGATCCTAGAACCATGCCGGCCACTATGCCCACAATGGTATCTGGTATCCGGCTCCCAGCATCAAAGAAGGTATAGCATTCTCGGGTCTCAACGCCGATATCGTTGAGTACCAGGTCGATACCACTGGCCAAGTTCCGACGGTGATTGGCCTGATGTCTCAAGGCTCGCATTAGTCCTAGGTCACGATCACCCTTCATGACCTGTAGGGCCACCTCGAAGTTACTCTGATCCTGTTCACCATAACGACCGCAGGCGTTGAGCAGGGTAGCGAACTCCTTGGCCGAGCCCAGCTCGGGGATGTCCTCATCCACCATGTTGTATACCTCGCCCACCAACCTGGTCATTATTCGGTCTCTGAGAGAGGGGTCGTGAGAGTAACGATCGTCGATGTAACCAATAATGGCAGAGCGTTCCCAAGGTTCAAGATCCTCCCAACAGCGCCACCTGCCGTTGTGCTTTGGGATTATCTCTAGCTCATATAGCATAAGTGAGCAACGGCTGAAGTCGCCGGTCATTCCTGGAAGCACAGGATCGTTGGCGAACTCGAACATTTTGGCGATCGGTCGGCTGCAGCGTCCAAAAAGACGCAGGTCCTCAACGCAGCGCAACCTGCCACTGCTGACCGCATCCTTCAATATGGTGCGATTGAATCCAATCAATCTAGCATCCTGGTTCTCCTGGAAATCGCCCACGGCACCTATGATGGCCAAAACGGCCAGATCCTTGTTATCTTGGTCCATGGCCTTGGCGATGGTGTAGGTCACTCCAGCGCCACTGATCTCCTGGGAACCGTTCAACCCGTACAGGTGGGGGTTGATATGATACAGGTCAAAGCTCTCCAAGGTACGTCCAGTTCCCGCATTCGGTTCGGGCATGTGGTGGTCGGCTATGACCACACTAGGTCGGGTGATGCTGTTGATGTACCCGCTGCCAAGATCTACGAGCCAGATCATGTCCTCTGGTGCATGATTCAGTTGATTGAGAGTCACTTGATCCAGCTTCTTGACGTTCTCGGTGCGATGAGGGACACCAGCCCGTTCCAGTGAGATGGATGCGATGGCCGTGGAGCTGAGTCCGTCTGCATCGTTGTGTCCAACCACTAGAACGTTCTTGGCGGCCCGTAGTGCCAGGGCGGCCTTTGTGGCAGCTGCTGTGAAACCCGCCTCATTCCTTTCTGCTCTCATCCAGCAACCTCTTTTCCATTATTTCATAGATCGTGTCCGCCAACGGAACCAAGTTCTCGGTGTCCATGACATTGTATCGCATCAAGGTGTTCAGCGCAGCCTGGTTGCCCCGTCTCTGCCACAGATGCCAGAGATGTATCGCATCCTTACCGGTGACGTACTCTACTTCCTGGGCTCTGGTCATGCCCAGTTTCCTCTCTATGGCTTTAAGCCCTCCGGTCAGGCCCACCTTCCGGCACGCATGTCGGAGGTCTAGATGGGGGGCCGTGGGAATGCAGTCCTTGAACCTCGCGGCTATCATCGGTATATCGAAGGAGAGCCCATTGAACGTCACTAACATCGTCGTTCCCTCTAGTGCTTGATTCAACCCATCCCGGTCCAGATCACTACCGCGGACCAGGGTGGTCGTTGAACCGCCTCGGGTCACCGACACTACAGTGATGATCGCGCTTCCTCCCAGGCCATCGGTCTCTATATCGAGGAACGCTGCGTCATCCCTGGCCTTTCGGTACAGTCGCCAATGTTCACGGGTCGGCAGCTTAGAAGCAAAAAATCCGTAGCGACCCTCGGCCAACTTTCCCTTGGCCGTCTCCAGCTCGCTATCTAGGCGTGTTTTGCGTTTCTGAGAGATTCCCGGAACAATATCTGAACCAAGGAACGTCTCCCAATCAGGGATGCCTGATGACCAGAGCCTCCTTTCCATGGAAACCCCTATCGATGGCAGCAGCTGGAAGGTGCGTTCGATCATCACCTGTGAATCATAGGAGGCATACATTAACCTTTATGACGATACGCCGAAATTGGGGACGAAGCTATATCATCTAACTAGGATGGGGAAGATAAATAGGATAGGGAAGAGGCCATGCGATCGTTGTCCATCGAACCGGGGATTCACGTCACCAACGATCGCATGGTCTGGCTCCCTGCCGAACGGGTTCTGGTTGTAGCCGATCTACATCTGGGATACGAGATCTCATTGGAGGCTGAAGGCACCTGCTTGCCTAGGACCCAGTGCCGAACCATCGTCGATTCGCTGGAGCGGGCCATCGATACGTTTTCGCCTTGTTTGGTGGTACTGTTAGGGGATGTAAGGCATGGTTTTGGCAGACCATGTTGGGGGGAACGCATGGAGGTGGAGAGATTCGTGGAATGGCTGGGTTCCATTACAGACATCGCCATCATCCGGGGGAATCATG
>JAUVWO010000065.1 GCA_030604065.1 Methanomassiliicoccales archaeon
ATGTGGTCATTCACGCTGCGGTGGTCGGCGGGGGAATACTGTTCAACCGTGAGAATCCGGGGCGGATCCTGTATGACAACATGATGATGAACACCCAATTGATGGAGGCCGCTCGGTTGGAGGGCGTGGACAAGTTCGTAGCTGTCGGAACGGTGTGCTCGTATCCGAAGTTCACTCCAGTGCCCTTCCAGGAGGCCGATCTGTGGAACGGATATCCTGAGGAGACCAATGCACCCTACGGCCTCTCAAAGAAGATGATGCTGGTCCAGTCCCAGGCATATGGGCAGCAGTATTCTTTCCATGGCATCCACATGCTCATGGTGAACCTGTACGGCCCGAGGGATGATTTCGATCTGAAGAACTCGCACGTGATCCCCGCATTGATAAGGAAGATGGTGGAGGCCAGGGATGGTGACGAGGCGCAGGTGACCCTCTGGGGTACTGGCTCCGCATCGAGGGAGTTCCTGTTCGTGGACGATGCCGCTAGAGCGGTGGTCATGGCCACCGAGGCCTATGATTCGCCGGAGCCGGTCAACATAGGTTCAGGCATGGAAATAACGATCAAGGACCTGGCCGAGCAGATCAGGGATGTGGTCGGGTATGACGGTACCATCGCATGGGACACCACCAAGCCGGACGGCCAACCTCGGCGGTGCTTGGATGTTTCGAGGGCCAAGGAACGCTTTGATTTCACGGCTGAAACAGGGTTCCGTGAAGGGTTGGAGAAGACCTTGAAGTGGTACGAGTCCCATCGGGCACAGTGACGGTGGCGGTCCCATGATAGTGATGAACATTATCGGTGGTCTGGGCAACCAGATGTTCCAATACGCCACAGGGTTGAGTATAGCTCGTCAGTTGGGAACAGATCTCAAGTTGGATGTCTTTGACTACAAGAACTACGATCTTCACCGTTACCAGCTGGGAATATTTCAAATAGAGCCCCAATACGCGACCAGGGATGACGTGTCCAGGATGATATTTAGCTTTCTGGATGTTCCCCAGCGCATATATTATCGTCTAACCGGAGGGAGAAGACGCCCCCATGGGAGTTATTATCATGAGACAGTTCACCCAGACGCTTTCTTTGAGATAATGGATGCCAAGGCGGATGATGCCTATATGTATGGATACTGGCAGAATGAAAAGCATTTTATTGACATATCAGAAGACATCTTTGAAGCATTCACGCTTCGTGATCCTTTAAGCGAAAAGGCCTTTGAATGGAAAAGTCGCATTGAGTCGAATAATTCTGTGTCCATGCATGTGAGGCGAGGCGATTATATAAGCAACCCCGATGCCGCCAAGGTATTCTCCCAATGCGACGAGACGTACTACAGGTCGGCCGTTGAGCACATCAGTCAGTTCATGGACGACCCCCATTTCTTCGTCTTCTCAGACGATCTGGAATGGGTCGAAGCCAATTTCGGATGGCTGACGAACAAGACCCCGGTCGAGGGTGTGCCTGAAGCATACGAAGAGATGGCACTGATGTCCACGTGCGATCACAATATCATCGCCAACTCCTCTTTTTCCTGGTGGGGAGCGTGGTTGAACCAGAATCCGGACAAGATCGTGATCGCGCCGAAGGAATGGTATAAGGAGAAGGATGGCAGCAAGAAGGTTCCTCAAACATGGATCCGGTTGTGATCCTTGTGTTCGATGCCATAACATCAATAATATAACAAGCCAAGGCATGCCATATATCGGACTTACATAGGAGATCGTGTCATGGAGAAAGCAACGATACTTATCACTGGCGGATCAGGATTCATCGGTTCCAATCTCAGCAATAGATTGGTCGAGGACGGTCACGAGGTCCGTGTGATCGACGATCTCTCTACCGGCAGACTGTGCAACATAGAGCACCTTCTATCCAAGCCAAACTTCCATTTCTTCGAGGGCAGCATCAACGATTGCGAGTTGCTGAACGAAGCCATGAAAGGTGTTGACTACGTGTCGCACCATGCAGCGATACCATCGGTGCCGAAGTCGATGACCGACCCCTTCACCACCAACGAGGTCGGCATAACCGGATCGCTGAACGTCCTCATGGCAGCGAGGGACGCGGGGGTGAAGAAGGTCGTCTGCGCATCATCATCCGCCATCTACGGCGACTCACCAGTCCAGCCCAAGGTCGAGACCATGTGTGCCCATCGCCCAAGTCGCCCTATGCGGTCAGCAAGCTGGTCATGGAGCAGTACTGCGACATATTCCATCAGAGCTTCGGTCTCGAATACGTCTGCCTGAGGTACTTCAATGTCTACGGCCCAAGGCAGGATCCAGCCTCTGAATACGCCGCGGTAATACCGATATTCATCAGCAAGGCTTTAGCCGGTGAGGATCTCACGATCCATGGGGATGGCACACAGACGCGCGACTTCGTTCACGTCAACGACGTGGTCCAAGCGAACATCAATGCAATGATGTCAGAGGGCTGCGGTATCTACAATATCGCTGGCGGGAGAAGCGTGACCATCAATGAACTTGCAAGGAAAATAATCGAACTGACGAGTAGCGATTCGGGGGCAATTCATTTGGACGAAAGATCCGGCGACATTGATCATTCCTCAGCAAACATTCATCTTGCTTCGGACCGTATAAATTTCAAACCCATCATGAACCTGGCCGATGGTCTGAATGTTACAATTGAATGGGCATCATCATAGGCGCTGTGTGATCAGAGGGTCAATGTTCCTTTTCGACAGAGGCCCAATCAATATTTCATTCTCGACTTAACGAACATGTTTTTTTTCAAATGACGCAAGGGTGTTGAAAATCGTATCATTCATGCTATCAATCGACCGATGAACGATGTGTTCTCATCATATCGGTCCCTGTGATACGATCCTGGCCCGCTCATCAGGAGCCTCTCGAAATCTGTATTCAATATCGTCGTCAGCCATGCGATCCAGCGCTCGACATTGCCGATGCCCCGCCCAGCAAAGGGATCGGCCAGGCCAATGTGCATGTGGAGACCAGACAACGGAGGGTCGGAGAGGCGATCGATCCATGGATCGTACACTCCTGGATAGTGAAGCGGTCTTCCATGGAAGACCGGAATGGTCGAAAAGCGGTCTTGCATGCAAGTACGCATTCGCATCAAAGCGGTCGTCCTTACAGATCAGATCCGTGCAGTTCAGGTTCCGCGACCTGCGTACGAACGAGTTAGATAAGTGAGATCATGGCGATCCCATGACGTTTGATAGGACCAGTATCGATCGATCCGGGCAATTGCGTTCACTTGTCCGGACGCCGCGGAGGTGATGGATCAGATCTCTCACCGAGGGAGTTCCCGCTCTTCATGGGTTTCATCACTGTTCTGCGCCCTATGTCAAAGCTCATCTGATATTCGCATGACTGAATGATGTTCATCGATCATATGCCACACGCGTTCCATCAACAACAAGTTTGATTATAGGTAAGGCACTTTATTCACATCAGGGAAAAGGATGAGATCCTGGCAGAATATCGTCATCGCCCTCGTGATCGTAGGGGCGCTGCTCTACTCCGGAATGAGGGTGTACGAGTCATGGGAGGTGGAGCAGGAGACCGTTGTCGACGTTCCCACGCTCATCGATCCAGAGCCCTTTGTCGTGCTTGGCCCGTTCCACGTCCAGGACAAGACGCCAACATCCGTCGCATTGGTGATGCGGTCCATGGGCTCGGCGTATGGTTTTATGATGGACGATGAGAACTTGGACCGGATGAGGTCCGGCACGTCCTATGAATACATGAGTCCCGACGTGTTCACCCACAGGTCGAATGGCCTGTTGATCACAGGATACGAGGAATACGAACTTGAGAAGGGAGAGTACTACCTGGTGATCAAGAGCTTCAGCATTGAAACGGTCACGGTCGGCGCCACGGTGGACGTTGGCATGGACGGCTTCACCATCATCTTCCAGGATTGGATGATGTATGTTGCTGGCGCGGTCGCGATGGCAATCGGATTCATCATAGCGATCGGCGCGATCATCTACGGCGGTCGGGCGCCCCCGCCCCAGGGAAAGCAAGGAATCGGCGGCGGATTGCCTTACAGTCAGAAGGGACTGAAGGGCGGCGGGTTATTTGGTGGGAATCGTAGGATGTAGCGCTGTTAGAGCTAGTCGGCCAGTCTTTTTGGGGCTATGGTTTTCATCATACTCCCATAAGGTCGATCAACGTGTGGATGAAGTCGCCTGCATCCTCAGGGAAACGACCATATCTGTCAATACTGACTTCATCTACACAACTCTTTAACGACGATGTCAGGAAAGGGTACTTTTCGATCAGGTCGCCCAGTTTGAATGGGTTTAAATCGTTAACTCCAGGGTCAAGAAGGGCGATAACATCGCACTTGTCCTTTGTCAACTTGGAGCTGTCCCACTCGAGGTCCTTGCTGGTGTGGTGTTCAATACGGTAACATCGATCCCATACGGCCTTGAGCTTGAGAATGATCAAAGACTCAAGATTCGGGACGGTCACATCTATGCCTTCAGCGATCTGTCGGGTGGTGACATTATCATCGAGGAATCCAAGTTCCAATGCATTGGATGCATCCTGCCCTTCAAATCTGTATGGCACCCCCTTCATCTTGACATCCAAGATGATCATTCCATGAGGGGTCGATTTGGAGATCTGTTTGAGTCCCGCCCCACCAATAATGTCGAATCCTCTGGATTTGACAAATCCTCGAACAAACTTTTTCTTCACCCTGTTGTTCAGGATGATGTCGATATCGACCGAGCCATACCATGGATTGTAGGAGTACACGCCCCAACCGCCGTAAAGGATGAATGCGGGCGACCCCGTGTGATCATTCGAATTGGCCCACTCCGCCATCATTCTGAGCTCGTTGAGCGAGGCGCTGAAGATGTCTGGAAGATCCTCATTTGCCATGGCGGTCCACCATCATCTCAAGCATGCCCATGGACGCTCGCCCCATGCCCGCGAGGTCAAGTACCGTCTGCCTCTCCGACACGATCCGTACCCCATTCATCAGCATCGATTCTGCAAGGACACTCCGGTCTTGACGGTAGATACGCAATCTGATCATGCCACCTGGCTTTTCGAACATGCTTTTGAATATCTCGATATTTGATGGGTCCATGTATGCATCGAGAAGATCGAAGCTCATTCCCGTTCCGGAATGCATTCCCCCAGCAAGATGTCCCGTGAACGCTATCAGCACATCATTCCCGTTCACCATGTCGGTGATCTCCCGGGCCGCGGAAAAGGCCGACTCCCCTTCGATATTGATCTCCATCAGCAGTATCTTCTTCATCGGTCTCTTCATTGGGACCATTGACAGGACCTGCTTGGCGTCTCTCATGTAGACCATCGATCCGCTCTGCTCGACGTTCCCTTTGATCATCAGGGAATGGATGACCTTGTGTGCCCATCCATATGAGACCCCGGTCGCTATGCTGAGGCCTCTTATGGAACTCTTACCGCTCACTATCAATTCGTAGACGACATTCCACGACTTCTCCTTGGTGATGTCTATTCTATCCGCATCCTTTTCATCTCCCATGATCCTGATGTCGAGAGGTATCCTCATCGTATGGATACCCAGTTCTGTCGCCATATCCTCAACACCTTCCTCGAACCTTCTTGATAAAAGGTAGTATCCTCGTTCCTTGTTCGATTCCATGGCTCCAGTCAGGTCACGTATGATATTGATGATGGAGAGTCGTCTAAGATCGCCTCTCATCGCTATCTCAATGAAGATCTCCCGTTCCTCATCAAGGTATTGACAATCCACTCTGATCGGGTGATCGTCTAATGCCATCCCAAACTGGAGCGGCAGGTCCTCATTCAAATTGAGGGATCGGCGAATATATCGTTCGAGGTCCTCTTCCATTGCAACACCTTATCAGTGATACATATCACTAAAACACAGTATCTATAAATAATTATCAGTGATATGTATCATTAAAATATAATTCGTTAATTATCTATCACTGATGACCAAATAACGAAACGCATGGGTTCACTCGCCTCTATCGGTGGGATCTGTCATTGGAGATGAATGATCGGGTCAAAGAACGCCCAGATGGTATGGGATGAATCAGAATTGTGAGAAACCCTGCACATCGACTTCGATCATCAGATGTTCCATCCTTCTTCTGGAGATTTAAGGACATCATGGCCTGATCCATTCGACCATTCACAGAATGAACGTTATTCAACATGTCGATAGTTGATGGGTTTAACTGAATATCCAATAGTTACATATATTGGCAAGTGGAGCACATTAGATACTAATAAATAATTGAATACATCGTACGTACGATACTATAATATAATATAATTATTAAAAATGATATAGTTTATAAACATACATAATCATTCTCATCGGATGGTCACCTATTTCGACCTACCACGCCACAATCCATGGTGGGCGAGTCCGGGATCAATAGAGGAAGATCCTCAGATCAGGGAGTATCTCAATTCATGCATCCAATGGTATCCTGATATCCTCAAGTACATCCGGACTAGGGATAACGGATACATGTTCTACTCCCTAAGGGGGCCGAGGCAGGTCGGAAAGACCACCTCTGTGAAGCTGTTGATACGAGACCTGATCCAAGACGGAGTAGAGCCCCTGTCGATCATGTACTTTCCATGTGATCAGATCAATGACGACATCGAGTTCAGAGAGCTCATGGAGTTGTTCATCGGTCGAAGGCCTCACTCGAACTTCGAGAAGAAATACATCTTCTTGGACGAGGCCGCATCGGTTTGGAACTGGCAGCGAGCGGTCAAGCTTCTAGTTGATAGCGGGATGCTCAATGACGTGACGCTCGTGGTGAACGGATCCCATTCTCTTGATGTCGAGAATGGTGCAACCTACTTGGTCGGCAGGACCGGAGGGGATCCAGATTGTCATAAGATATTCGTCCCCATGAAATTCGCTGAATTCGTACGATGTGTGGACAAGGACCTGTGGACCCGGTTGGATGGGACGGGGATGGGATCAGGCTCAAGTCGGAGGGATGCTCTCTTCGGGTTGTTGAGGAGCAAAACGGACACACTCGAAATGCTCCCAATGTTGAAGAGGGAGCTCGATGTCCTTTTGGATAGATACATGGTATCTGGAGGAATTCCTCGAGCGGTCAATGAGTACAAGACGACCAATACAATTGAACGGGCGACCTTCGATCTCTATCAGAACGGTTTCAGAAGTGACCTGGCCGTATGGGGGAGGAACAATGACACCGCTAGATCTCTAGTTGCGGCCATGGTCAAGAGGGCGTCCAAGGAGTTCACCTGGGCAAAGCTCGCCAGGGATATGGACGTCAGCAACCATCAGACAGTAAAGGACTACTTCGAGATCATGGAGAAGTGCTTTGTGGTGACCAGCCTGCATAGGACCGAGATGCATGACCGGCCAAAGAAACTGACAAGAAAGCCGAGGAAGCCGTTCTTCCAGGACCCGTTCATATTCCACGCATTGAGGTCATGGGTGGAACCGGATACTGCCCTGTCCCCTATGGATGGGATATACCAGTACCTGCGGGACAGCACAAATCAGGGGCATATGATCGAGGGCATCGTCGCGAACCACCTGATCAGGCTCTGTTTCAATTTGAATCCGGGACCCCAATTCAATTACGACAGGAACCTGTTCTTCTACAAGGATAAACGGGAAAGGGAGGTGGATTTCCTTCTTTACTCAGGTGGGGACATGTTCCCCATAGAGGTGAAATACCAGGCTACGATAAACAGGGGGGATGCGAAGGTGGTGAGGGAACTTGGTTCCGCCCATGGCGTCAGGGGGCTCGTCATCACACGTGACCATATGGATGTCACGGATGAATACGTGATGCTTCCAGCTTCGATGTTCTGTCTCATGATATGAGATGCCTCTATAGGTTCGGTGGCGTATCAGGTGGTTGAATGCAGCCCAACAATGACAATGGCATGCCGCAGACTTATGTGAATGGGCGGTTCCTGAAATAAGATGGCCATACTCGTTACCTTTTGCTCCTTCATCTGCTCGACGGACCTGGTATCTAGTAGCATCATCCCAGGTTCTTCTCGAACTGTTTCATCCCCTTCATAGCGTCGGCCATGTCGTCCACCTGCACCTCGATGTACTGCAGGGTCTCCAGTCGCATGCCGGTCGGTCAGGGTAATATCGATGGAGAAAATAGTAGATATCATCGTCCATATGTTGCTGGCAGATCAGGATCATATGATGATGACCATCTGGTTCAGATCGCCTCTCTTGTTCTTGCCGATGCAGATGAATCCTTCATTTTCATAGTAGCTCACGAGCTCGTTCTTGCAGTCCAGACGAACCACGTGGCACCCGAACGATTCCTTGCCTCTCTGAAAGATCTGCAGGGCTTGTTTTATCATTTTTTTCCCTAATTCCTTTTCTCCACCATCCGTTTTTGAGAGCTGACCGATGAGATATGCCTGGGCTATCCCTCGATCAGCGTTCATGAGTTTGAGAATATCATCGTCAATGGACATGTCCTCATCGATGGTCATGCATTTCATGGCCAAGGTGAAATAACCCTGGATCTTACGTTCTTTGAGATCTATATGGAGATAGGTCTTGGAGATGTCTTTTCTATCATGAAATATGGCCTTCTTCTTGAGAAAACCCTCTAGATCCCGATCGCGGGAGCATTTGAAGGAGGAAAGTATTTCCAAGGTTTCCTGTTCGTCATACGCTTCAAGCAAGTCGCTTAGCCGGAAGATGGATGACATCATAACAACGGCTGGGTCCTAAGGAGCTTTTTGTTACTCTCCATTTCCTTAAAGACATTGTCTCCATAGTTGGAACGGCCTCTGTTCTCGGCGTTATGGAAGGCTTGTTCTA
>JAUVWO010000035.1 GCA_030604065.1 Methanomassiliicoccales archaeon
CATCAACGATGGGTTCGGCGATGGTATCGTCACTCAGCAGGTGAGCGTTAAGTTGGTTCAGGCATCGTTCTCAGTTCAGACAAGGGACCTCAATGTCACCGTCAACGCCTCCGCTTCCATCGGTGACGATCTGACATACGCATGGGACTTCGGCGATGGCAACACCAGCACTGGAATGGTGGCATACCATGACTACGCAGAGGGGGGCAACTATACAGTCACCCTGACCGTCACCGATGACGTGGGCAGTACCGACTCCATAGTCGATCAGGCCGACGTCAGCGTTCCAGAGAGCACCACGGACTGGCTGCTGTTCGGCGGCCTGGCTGTGGTGGTTTTCGGTGTGATAGTGGCCGCGGTGCTGCTGGTGCGGCGCAAGTAGCCCGCTAAACCCTTTCCAAACCCCACTCATCTTTTTATATTGTGTCGACATTGATTGGTGCATACATCCAACTAGTTGGATGATATCTTCGACTCTGAAGGGTGATGGACACGAGATTCAGGCACGTCATCACGCTGGCCATGGTGGCCCTCATGCTCTTGACCGCGGCAAACGTTGCGGCCGGGGAGGGCTGGACATCATTCAGGAATGATATTCAGGGGACCGGCTACCAGCCTGGCGTTGGACCGGTCACTGGGAACGTGCTATGGTATGGGGATCTATGTAATGGTGGCATCTTCGGCTCTATTCTCGCAGACGACGGCAGGCTGTACCTGACCACTGGCGGGGTCTGGAGCGGCCATAGCACGATAACCAATCCCAAGGCTTTCTGCATCGACGCTAACGACGGTACAGTGATATGGAGCAATAGTTATCCCAAGGGCACCTACGAGATCGCCACGCCGGCCCTCAGCGATGACCTGATGATAGTGCCATGCTCGGCGGGGATGATCATCGCCCTCGATCGCGATGATGGTCACGAGGTGTGGCGCTTCGATGTCGGCAACCCAATATCCGGGTGGATATACGGTGCGTCTACGCCCGTGATCGAGGATGGCCTCATCTACTTCGGCACCTCGCTGGGCGAGGTGTACTGCCTCGACCTTGACGGCAACGAGGTCTGGTGTCATGAGTTGGGGGAGGTCATACGCTTCTCCGCCCCTTCGATCGGTTATGACGCCCTTTACATAGGGGCCAAGGATGGATCATTGCATGCGATCGCCCTGGATGGCAGCGGCGAACTGTGGTCGGTGCAGATGCTCACCGACACCAACGCTCAGGTGCCGTCCACCCCCCTTCTGCTTGATGACCGTATCGTGTTCATCTACAACGACGGCGGGTTCGTTCCCTGGGTGAGCGGCATCGCGGCGGTGGACTATGACGGCAACCTGTTGTGGAGCAATCAGAGCATCGGGACGACCTCTTCATCGGTCTCCCTCACTCCCCAGGGGGCTCTTGTGTTCTCGTCCGACCACGGGGTGTGGGCGTTCGATGAGGATGGTGGCTTGCTATGGCAAAATGACGTCGGTGCGTTGAAGGGCTCCCCTGCGGTCAGCGACAATGGCATCTACGTCACCGAGTACGCCGCCCACGGCAGCACATTCGGACTTTCGTTGGATGGCGAGATGATCTGGGAGATGGACATGGAGCCGGCCACAGACATCGCTTACTCAATGGTATCGTCCACCCTCTACGACGGTCGACTATACACCGCCAACGACGATGGCATGCTGTTCTGCATCGGGGACCTGGAGACAGACTTCTCCGTTGAGGCACGGGGTCTATATGTGGAGCTCATTGCCGACGCCATCGAAGGCGGGGAGTACGCCTGGGATATGGGGGACGGCACCTGGGCGAACGGCACCGAGGTGACCCACCTATACCCGCATCCTGGTCATTACACCGTATCGCTGATGAGCGAGAACGGCACCGCCCTGATGTGGGCCACCCGAACACTGACCCTCGAGCAGCTGGATGCTGGCATCATCATGTCCGTCGATGGGAAAAAGGTCACATTGGTCGCCTGTGAGAAGAACGCCACCGGTTACACCTGGGAGCTGGATGACGGTTCCACCTATCAAGGAGAGATGGCGATCCACAATTTCACTACAGGGCAGCACGAGGTCCGTTTGACCGTGACCGGGCCTGGGGGTCAGACGGTGACCGGCATGGGGTTGGTCGCGATCGAGGACACATCGACCGCCATCCCCTGGGCTGTACTATTATTGGTCGGCACCTTGGGGGCGGCGGCTTTGCTGATCGCACACCTGTTCCGTCGAGGAGACCTGGGCCGGGCGAAGCTGGTGATGTCCGCGGCCTTCGTTGTGGTGTTGCTGGTCTCTACTACTCTTATGGTCGGCATAGGTATATCGGCCTCAGGGGAGACGGTATCGGTCCTGATCGATACCGGTGACGAGCATCAGTGGATCAGCGCCAGCACCGGCCCGGACACCAATGTGCTGGACATCACGGTGCAGGCGTGCTCCCAGCTCGGTATAACGGTGGACTTCGACCACGATGCTGGCGGACGAATATTGAGGATGGATGGACTCACCGAGAACGATGAGGAAAGATGGTGGCCGTTCGTGCGCCTTCCTGGTAACCGCACTTGGGCACCGTTGCACGAGGACCTCGATAGCGCCAATCCGTTTCAGTACGATGCCATAGGATGGGCGTTCGGGGTCGAGGGTTGCCGACCTTTTGTATATCCTGGACCAACGGTCGACCTGTTGGGTGACCCCATCTTCATCGGTGGAGTCCCTAGCCGGGTAGTGTGCACCGCGCCCTCGGTCACCGAGACCCTGTGCGCCGTTGGTGCCTTCGATCTGCTGGTCGGCGTCTCCCAGTATTGCGACTATCCATTCGATGTTACCGCTGAGGTGGCCGATGGCAACATCAGTGTTATCGGTTCATTCACCAGCCCATCGTACGAGATGATCATCGAGGCAGCGCCTGACCTGGTCCTGTGCTACGGCGGCCTGTCGTCGCATATCGATGTGGGCCGCAACCTGAAGGACAACGGCATCGAGACCATCATCCTGTATCCAGGAGACAGCGTGGATGAGGTGTTCGATAACATCCTCATCGTCGGACAGTTGGTCGGCAGGACATCGGAGGCGGAGATGCTCATCGCCGAGATGTGTACCCGCATAGATGCGATAAGCGAGCTGGCGTCCGACTTTGACAATGCGCCCAGGGTATTGGTCTCCATCGGTATGGATGTAGACTCCGCTTCATGGGTTGCGGGGCAAGGCACGTATGTCCATGACCTCATAGTGTCGTCGGGAGGCATCAACATATTCGATGATTCACTGGCCAACAACAGCATAGGCCTTTCCTGGTTCCAGGCCAGCAAGGAGCTGGTGATGGAGCGCGACCCAGAGATCATCATCATCACCTGTGACGACCCGCTTTCTGATCCAGAGGGGTATTATGATCATGTCATAGAGATCATGGGACAGGATGAGGTGTGGTCGCGGACCACTGCATACCTGGAGGGTCGGGTGCATGTCATCAACCAGCAGGCGAACAACGTGTTCAGCCGGTCAGGCCCCAGGGTCGCCGATGCCATGGACCTTATGGTGCAGATGATCCACCCAGAGATGTTCGAGACCGAACTTCCCTTGTTCCTGGGCAATGACTACGTTGACTATCTGAAGACCGACTTGGATTGGTGATATCTTGAGCGAGGGATCTGTTGTCGCAAAGGGCAAATTCAGGCTGTTCCTGGTGCTTATCATGGGCTCGGTCAGCATAGTGCTGCTGTTGCTGATGTCGCTGGCCTTTGGACCGGTGGACATGAGCTTCTCCGAGGCCATGGGGGCGCTGACCTCAGCCTTCGGCAAGTGGATGGCGGGTGAACCGTGACAGGGTGACGAGGTGATCGTGTTCTCGATCAGGCTGCCTCGAGCCATAGGTGCCATCGGTGTGGGCATAGGACTCTCCATCGCTGGTGCGGTGTATCAGGCGGTGATAAGGAATCCGCTGGTCGATCCCTATATCACAGGGGTCTCCTCCGGCGCCGGACTCGGAGCCATATTGGCCATGATCGCTGGTATATCCCTGTTCGGTGAATATTCCATCTACGCTATCCCGGTGGCAGCGATGGTCGGTGGTCTGGTCGCCTTCTTATGCACCATGGGCATGGCCGAGGGCGCCGGCGGACGTCCGATAAACTACGTTCTGGGCGGGGTGATCGTAGGGATGGCATTCTCAGCGGTCACCACCTTGATGCTTACCTTTGCTGGCGATAAATTGCACAATGCCATGTTCTGGCTATTCGGGTCGTTCTCTCAGGTGACTTGGGATCGTGCGTTCCTCATTCTGATACCGGTCATATGCATGGCGGCGATCGTGCTCGTGTACGCCCGCGAGCTGAACCTTGTGCTCCTTGGAGATGATCAGGCACGTCAGATGGGTCTGAACGTGAAACTCTTCAACCGGGCCATGCTGATCATGGCCTCGTTGATGACCGCGGTGTGCGTGGCCTTCACCGGGATAATCGGATTCGTGGGGCTGATCGTGCCCCATGCCTGCCGCATGCTGTTGGGCGGCGACCACCGGTTGCTGTTGCCTGCATCCATGATCCTGGGTGCGAACGTGATGATGTTGGCCGATCTGGTGTCGAAGCTGGCGATAGAGCCGTTGGAGTTGCCAGTGGGGGCTATCATGACCCTGATAGGGGCACCGTTCTTCGGCTACCTGTTGATGAGGAAGGGGAAGGAATATGGCGGATGATGCACCGGTGGTGGAGATCAAGGACGTCGACCTGTGGTATGGCGATTTCCAAGCGCTGAAAAGGATCAGCTTTGATGGGGCCAAGGGCAGCATCATTGGGCTGATAGGTCCCAACGGTTGCGGCAAGAGCACGCTGATGAAGTGCATCAATCGTACCCTTAGGCCCCAGGCCGGTAGCATCAACCTAGTCGGGGAGGAAATACAGGGCAAGAAGATGTCAGAGATGGCCAGGCTGGTTGCCAATGTGCCTACAGAGGTGACCGACACATTCAATCTCACGGTCATGGAGCTGGTCATGATGGGCAGATACCCGTACGTGAACAGCCTGTGGTGGGAGTCCGAGGACGATGAGAGGTTGGTCTGCGATGCGCTGAGGAAGTTTGGCATAGACCACCTGCGTAGCAGACGTCTTTCTGAACTATCCAGCGGGGAGCGGCAACGCACACTGATCGCCAAGGCGTTCGTGCAGGAGCCCACGGTGATGTTGGTGGACGAACCCACCAGCCACTTGGACCTGAAATTCAAGCTGGAGGTGATGGAGTACCTGAGTGATCTGGCCCGCAAGGACATGACCATTATCGTGGCGTCGCATGACATCAACCTCATGTCCAGATACTGCGATCACATGGTGATCGTGAGGGAGGGGCGTCTGGTGGCGGAGGGTACGCCATCTGAGGTCATCACCCGTGAATTGATAAGGGATGTGTACGAGGTAGATTCATTCGTAGGTCGAGACGAGGATGGAAATGTGTACATCTTGCCCAAGTGCTCTCTGGGGATGAAGGAGTGAGCTTTTTATCATCGCCCGCGATGACATTGATATGAGCGTATGGACGGAAAAGCTCGTAGAAAAGGGCGATGAGAAGCAGACCAAGACCCGGAAGCGAAGGCGGCCGTGGAGTATTCATAAGAAGATCAGAATGGTGATCTACACGATCGCCCTGGCCCTGCTGGTCTACGGTGTGAGCTGTTTGATGCGCTGACCCTTGGTGGCCAGCGCTTTTGTTGTAACCTATATAGTATATGATGACATCTCCCATTCAGATGGACCCTGGCAAGCTGGTAAGGTCGCAGGTGAGGGAGCTTACGCGCCCGGTGCATGGGGGCAAGGCTTGGATGTTCAAGAACATTGAGGACTTCTCCCACAATCTGAATCCGTTGGGTCCTCCAGAGGGCATCGCCGATGCCATTGCCTCCGCCGTGGATGGCTTGGGACACTACCCTGACGACTCGGCGGTGGAGCTCAGAAGGCTTCTGGCCGAGAGGCATGGGGTGATGGAGGAGAACGTCATTGTCGGCAGCGGCTCCTCCGAGCTGATCCGCCTGTTCCCGGAAACGTTCATCACCCCTGGCGATCCGGTGCTCATACCTCGGCCAAGTTTTGCGGAGTATGCCTTCCAGTGCTCCCTCATGGGCGCCAAGGTGAACCACATACTGCTAATGGAGGGCGAGGACTTCCGAGTGGATGTGAATCGGGCACTTGATCAGATGCGGAACTACACCAAGGCGGTGTACCTGTGCAATCCGAACAATCCCACAGGTCGCATCGAGCCTAGGTCCAAGATCATGGAGGTGGTGGAGGAATGCGAGCGAAGGAGCATACTCGTGTTCTTGGACGAGACCCTGCTCGAGCTGGTCCAAGGTCATCGTGACCTGTCCTGTGCCGCTGAGGTCCTCAACCACGATAATCTGTTCATCATCGGCTCGTTCACCAAGTCCTTCGCCATTCCTGGGGTAAGGGTCGGGTACGGGATGGGTTCTAGGGCCATGATCAGATCCCTCAATCGGGCTAGATTGTCATGGAACGTAGGGCACATCGAGCAGAGGCTGGCTTGCTGGCTCCTGCAGGAGTGTCAGGGTTACCTAGAGGGGGCAGCGGCCACCCTGGACTCGGAGAAGCGATGGATGCACCGTGAGCTGGTCCGCATCGGATTCCCGGTCGACGGCGAGCCGGACTCGTACTTCTTCTTCTGCTCGGTGAAGAAGATGGACATCAACGCGGCTGAGCTGCAGAAGATGTTATTGTCCTCGGGGACGATGGTACGCGACTGCGCATCGTTCGGCAAGCCCTTCAATTTCTACACCCGTTTCTGCGTCAAGACCAGGGAGCGCAACCAGAGATTCGTCGAATCACTGGAGAACGTCCTGGGGCTCCTGAACTGGAGGTGACGGTCTGGATCTCCTGATGCCCACCCTGGCCCTGCTGCTGATGCTGTTCGCCTTGGCCATCGAGCTGCTGGTGGGCGAACCTCCTGCATGGTTGCATCCGGTGGTGTGGATGGGTCGCGCCATCGGTTGGATGGATCGGCGCATCCCCCGGGGATCGAAGCGGTCGGAGATGGTCGGCGGGCTGTTGATGACCGTATTGATGCTAACGTTGTTCGTGGGACTCACCGTGGTGGCGCTCGGCATCATCCGGTCCCTTGTAAGCATACTTCTGTGGCTAATTATATCAGCATACCTGACCAAGTGCACCTTCGCTCTGCTGTCCTTGCGAGTTCATGCACTCTCGGTGAGACGGGCCATCAAAGAAGGTGACATCGAGTCAGCTCGTGCAGCGGCCAGTATGCTGGTCTCACGTGATGTGAGTTCCCTCGATATAGAACATGTCGTGTCGGCCACGGTGGAGAGCGTGTCTGAGAACGCCGTCGATAGCGTGTTCTCACCCCTGTTCTTTCTGGGCCTGGGGGGGCTTCCAGCCGCTATGGGCCTGAGGACGGTGAACACCATGGACGCCATGCTCGGCTATCGGAATGAACGGCACCGGTGGGTCGGCCTCATACCAGCTAGGTTGGATGACCTGCTGCACTTTGTACCGGCACGAATCTCATTGCCGTTCCTCGCTCTCGCCAGCTTGTTGCTTGGCGAGGACTGGCGGGCTTGCATCAAGGTCTCCGTCCGTGACCATGGCGTGCCCCCATCACCCAACAGCGGATGGTCCATGGCTGCCGTTGCCGGGGCCCTGGGCATCTCAATGGATAAGCCTGGTTGCTACATGATCGGCGATGGCGGCCTGACCGATGACCCAGAGGCCATTCTGAGGGCGCTCAGGGTAGTGGAGGTGGCGTCCTTGCTGTTCTTGGCCATGGTATGCCTGCCACTAATGATATATCTTGGATTATCCATCCAATTGAGGATGGAGGACGCCGTCGTGGGATTGTTGGGGGCCTTGTTCTGACCGCTTTAGAATTGGACATCGTGGAATGGGATGGCTATCATGTAGCTATCATCAGGTTGCCGGGCATGCATCGGTTGCTATCTTCGGCGATCATGAACGGAGGTATGCATCAATCAGATACCGTGGTCATCAAGCAGGTGATGAAGGGGTACGACCATGTGTCGCCTGAAAACGATCTTCGGAAGACTGTGTCGGCCCTGGGCCTGCCCGAACACACCGTGGGATTGATGACCGCCGCCTTCCTGCCCAAGGCGCTGACCCATCGGGTCGATTCATACGGGCACGTCAAAGTGGCGACAGTGGTATCGGCTGGGGTCTGCAATGCAGTGGTGGCCGGCGAGTTGATACCGAACGTGGAGGGGCGGGTGAAGGAGAAGATCTACCGGGCTGGCACGATCAACATGGTATGCGTTCTCGATCGACCCCTGAGTGACGAGGGCCTGGTGAACGCGATCATGACCATGTCCGAGGCCAAGGCCGCAGGGCTCAGGGATGAGGGGATAGACGGCACTGGCACCACATCGGATGCCATAGTCCTAGCCACACCCTTTGGTGATGGGGCGCGATACGCCGGTACTGCCACCGAGGAAGGCATCTGTCTCTCCCGCTCGATCAGGGCGGCCTTGGCATCATCCATCCGTGGCAATGGGGACAGACCTAGGCAGAGGGATCTGCTGGAACTCCTGGAAGAGGAGGGTGTGAGTAGGGACGACCTGTGGCAGGTGGCCCTGGGCCTCTACGTGCCCTGTCCGAGCTGGGAGATCGAGGATCTGCGCTCCAGATTCATGGCCCGTCTCGACCTGTATCGAGATGATGTGAACGTCAATGCCATGGTGGCGGCGGCGGTGCTCTTGGAGCGCGAGGGACGCCTGGGCCGGCTGGCGGTACTTGATGCCGAAGGCTTCGCCAGCGACCCGGTCCATCTGGTCGCGGATGAGATGCTCGGCCTGCAGCTATCCGAATACATTGCTGGGACCCGGGGCATGTTCGAGTTCACCCGTTACGATCGTAAGAAGCCTGGAGTACTCTCACGTCTGGGCCCGTTCCTGGACGACATCGTGGCCTCTCTGGTGGGCGGGATAATGTCCGCCATCTATACCGAGCTCCTGGAGGGGGATAGATGATGAAGGCCTCCCGGGCTGCCCTGTCGATGTTCACCGCGCTAAGGATCGACATCGACGAGGAAGACCTCGCCTCCCTGGCCCGTCACTTCTGGGTGGTTCCAGTGGTCGGGTTGCTGCTGGGAATGCTCTTCGGAGGGTCCCTGTTCCTCCTACGTGAGGTTACCACGCCGCTGTTGGCCGCGGCCCTGGTGCTGTTGGGCCTGCACATGTTCAACCGGTTCTTCCATATGGATGGGCTGATCGACCTGGGCGACGGCCTGGTGGCCACGGGGGACCATGAACGCCGGCAGACCGTGATGAAGGATACCCACGTCGGCGCGGGGGGTGTCACCTTCGCGGTGCTGTTCGTGACCCTGAACGTGGCCGCCCTGGCGTCCTTGCCATGGCATTCGGTCTTCATGCTGGCGCTGGCGGCCGAGGTGCTGTCCAAGAATGCCATGGTGTCCACGGCCGCTTTTGGTCGCCCTCGGGGAAGGGGGTTGGGTGCCACGATGGTCGCTTCCACCCGCATCGACCAGCTGATGGTGTCTTCAGGATTGGCATTCGGCATGATCATGGCCGTTGGCATCTATCCTATCATGTGGCTTGGTGCAGATCCATGGTGGGTGATGGTCATAGCATCGTTGGGGACAATGGCCTCCATACTGATCGGCCTGGTGGTCGCATACGTTGCCAACCGGAACATCGGAGCGGTCAACGGTGACGTTCTGGGCGCGGTGAACGAGATCGCCCGACCATTCGTGATATTGGTAATGCTGGCGGTGGTCCAATGGTCCGGTTCGATGCTCTGGTGACCGCGGGCGGCAAGGGGACGAGGATGGACGCCACCCTTGAGAAACCTCTAATGGAGGTCGGGGGCCGACCTATGGTGGACAGGGTGCTGAACGCGTTGAACGCCTGTGGCATGATCGACGAGGTGGTCGCCAGCGTCAGCGACAACGCCCCGAACACCCGGACCTATCTGGAGGGTTCGGGGATCAGACTGGTGGAGACCGAGGGAGACGGCTATGTGCCCGATCTCAGAACGGCCCTCAGGGCCCTGAGGAGTGAAAGAGTGTTGGTGGTCCCTGCAGACCTTCCGTTGCTTTCCGGCCCTGACCTGGAGTGGTTCTTGAACGGTTACATGCGAAAGCCGAAGGAGACCGTCATGGTCGCAGCCTCTTTGCACACGGTGACGACCCTAGGCGCGACGCCATCGTATGTGTTCGAGATGGAGGGGGAGAATATGGTCTACACAGGAGTGAGCGTGGTCCATCGCCAAGGGATTCTGGATGGCCGGTACCTAGAGGAGGGCTGGCTCATCACCACCTCCCCAGGCTTTGCGGTCAACGTGAACAGCGTGGACGACCTGGTGGTCGCTGAGAGGATCCTGTCTCAGTCGACAAGGGCGAGCAATGATTCGTAGTTCCGTTCAAGCTCGGCCAGAATAGCGGCCCGTCCGATGGACCCCCCGCTCTTGGTCACCGCGGCAATGGCGGCCCCCCCGCATCCAACGCCCTCCTTGACATAGCCCTGCTCGTATACCTTGAGACCTTCATATCTGGATCCGCCCAGGTCCAACGCCGCGGACATCAGAGGGACGTCAGCCGTCGTGGCCACGAGCCTGGCCATATCCGAGGAATCATCTTTCATTATCCAACGGGTGGTCCCTATGGCCACATTCCCTAAGACCTCGGGGGCCAGTCTGGAAACCAAAGCCAGCACGGTGGCCATCTGGGTGCCGCCGGCCATCATCACGGGTATGGTGGCGGCGGCGCCAGCGACCAGTCCCGCGTTGGCAGGCATCATGGGATCGCCCACGGCCTCCACCGCCGCTAGCGGATCATTGGATAGCGCTCCGGGAGCGATGCCTGCGGCGTCAAGGGCCTCGGAGACGATCCGGGACTTCAATTCCTTAGGATTGGTAGGCATGGAGGAGCTTACGTTATTGCCCGCACTGGTGTCCAGAGCGTTCAGGACCGCCAATGCAGTGGTGGTGCCGCCCGCGATGCTCTCGCTCACTACTAGGAAAGGAACCTGTTTGGATAGCATCTGACCTAGGACCCTGGAGCGCTCGAACACACCGCGAGCGTCACGGACCGCATTTCCACTTCGGATGTCCTCACCAGGACTGCCGCCCACATCAACGAATGGGGTATGGGGTGAGACCCTGGTGCCAGAGTTGACAACCAGCATAGGAATGTCGGCCAGTCTCAGCGATGACATCGTGAGCAGAGCGGGAGTTGGAATGCCTTCAGGGGTGACGGGTATGCCGTCCATGCACCGAGTCTCCCCATAATGGAGCAGCTCCATGTCAGCCGCCGGGGTGAAGTCGGTGATCTGCGGAACTGCTCCCGCGGCCGAGAGGCCCGGTATCTTGGCGGTCTCGGTATTCCCGATGGTGCAGACGAACAGGGGATGGAGACCCCAAACACGACTGAGGAACGATGCTGCCTTCTCAGGCTCTGTGTTGATAATGATGTCGTTGGGAGTGTTGAAGTCCATGTCATTGTCTCCTTGATCATTGGCTGATACATCAAATCAAGTTATTTGCATAGATAACTGTTGTGTTTTCATCCAAAGCATCCAATGGTGGCCTCATCTCAACCAACGAATTGGTTTCATATATGTAATGGCGTAGAATATTATGCATAGGCACCTCTCTGATGCAAGCAACTACCTCTTAGAATATAGGATACAATTGATCTTGTCACAAAGGCTATTTAGGGGCAGGGGGCCCGCCTCGGTCTCGGAGAAACAGTCGGGTCCGCTTACCGGGGCTGGGTGCACCATAAAAGGTACTGTCCCACCGATATGCTCGCCGCTGACGCAGGACGCTCCATGATCTATCAAAACCACTACTGACAGGTCCTTGGGAATCGATCCCATGAGATGATCGACCGTTTCCAGCATGGTCACCTTTTCCCAAGGCAGACGACGGTGACTCACGTCGTCCGTCTCCTCGACATGGAGCAGAACCGGCCCCTTGATTATATGCTCCAGCGATGACACGAACCGCTGTTCCAGATCCATGATGAGTTCGGTGCGCAGCCCTAGAATTGAACCGACCCCCAGCGCTGACGGGCTCTTGGAGATGACGCGCATCCCATCTAGATGTGTCACCGGGGCGAGCTGGTGCTCTTCGCTCATGATGGCTCCCCCCCATGGTAGCATCGTGACGCCCTTGTTATCGAGTGCGATCGCTTCAACTATATCCAGGAACGGCCCCAGGCTTTCGACGTCCAGGGTCGCAGGTGATGGTGGAGCTGGAACATTCACCGGATGATGTCGGCACAGCAATACCCCCCTTCCTCCACTGTAGAACTGGCATACCGCATCATCACCCAGATGGGACAGGTGGATTCTTACGCTCTGAGTCAGCAGCCGTGCCTGGGCATCATCCACGCGATATAGCCACTCCACCTCCCCATCTACGATCCTGGCCGGGCTCAGTCGATGGGCAACCATCCCTGGTTCCGGTCGCATGCCCATGCCGAAGGCCTCCACTAGGCCGCGGGGCACTCTTTCTTTGGTGCCAGTCATGAACTCCAGTAGAAAATCATGGGTGTATGTCCTGGCCTCGGTGGATCCTGTCCAGCCGTCCTTGGCCATGGCATCCAGATTCGGTGTCTCTGCGGTCTGCAGCGGGGTCCTGCCCCCTAGTTCATCGATAGAGCGGTCACTAGCTCCATCGAGTAGCACGTAAAGGATATGTCTGTTCAAGCAGAACATGGAATGTTAGAGATGGTAAAGTTGTTTTCTATCACGTCACGTGTCTGAGGGCGATGGCGCATTGACCCATTGAGATGCCGCCATCCCCGTTGGGCACATCCTGATGTCGGACCAGTGTCAACCCACGCTCGGATAGCATCGACTCGGCCATGCGGACTATGGCGGCGTTGTAGGACACGCCCCCGGTGATGCCCACTGCCTCCAGCCCCGCCGCTTCCGCGCGCTGGGCTGCGAGATCCACAAGACCCCTCAGGGCATTCCGCACTAGCCCATTGCCCAGAGCCTGAATGTCGCCCCGTGCCTCCACCATGTTGGCGAAGCCCTCCACCACCATGACCTGACACCCTCTGATCGGAACGTGCACATCCTCATATTCGTCCTGCATCAGCATCCGCTCCAGTTTCATGGCCGGCTCGCCGTCATAGGTGCGCCTGCAGCACACGCCGGTGTGGCAGGATATCATATCCATTAGCCGTCCGAAAGAGGTCGTGCGCACACTACGGGACATCATCTTGGCAAGCACCGTGGCATCCCGTTCGGGGAATAGGACAGAGTCACGGCCAAGCATTTCCATGTAGGCGAACACCAGTCGCCGGGGGTCCATCACGGCTCTTTCTCCACCAAGGAGGGGGACCTCTTGCAGATGGCCCACCCTCTCGAAGCCATCCAGTGTGGCGTGGATGACCTCGCCGCCCCATGCG
>JAUVWO010000025.1 GCA_030604065.1 Methanomassiliicoccales archaeon
TGATGGCAGTTCCTTCCTTGCCGGCCCTGCCTGTGCGACCAATGCGATGGACGTATACCTCTGGATCATCTGGTATGTCATAGTTGAACACCATGGTCACATCCTCAATATCCAGACCCCTGGCGGCCACATCGGTGGCGATCAGCAGCTTGGACCGGCCGCTACGGAAGTTATTGAGCACCTTCTCCCGTCTGGACTGCGACAGGTCCCCATGAATGGCCTCCGCCGTGTAGTCATACGACCGCAGCTTATCCTCCAACATATCCACCATGCGCTTGGTCTGGCAGAAGATGATGGCCTTGGGGTCGTACGTGTCGATCACCCGGCATAGGGCCCACATCTTGTTGCGCCGGCCCACATTGAAGTATATCTGCTGGGTGAGGTCGAGGACCAGCTCCTCCTCGCCGATCATCACTTCCACCGGGTCCTGCATATACTGTTCCGCCAGCTCCCTGACCTTATGGGGCAGGGTTGCAGAGTAGATCAAGGTCTGCCGGTCTTTTGGTATACGGGACATGATGTATTGTATGTCCTCGATGAATCCCATGTCAAGCATTCGATCGGCCTCGTCCAGCACCACGAACTGCAATTTGGACAGTTTCAGGGTGCCGCGACGCATGTGATCCATCACCCTGCCAGGGGTGCCAGCGATTATATCGACCCCTTGCTTAAGCCTATCGAACTGCAAATTGATCGACTGGCCCCCATAGATTGGCATGGCGGAGACCTTCATGTACTTGGCAAGTCGCTGTATCTCACCGGCCACTTGAATGGCCAATTCCCGGGTCGGGACCAATATTAGCGCGCTGGGTCCGGGCTCACCCTCCACCAGCTCGATGATGGGTATGCCGAAGGCCGCGGTCTTTCCGGTGCCCGTCTGGGCCTGGGCCATCATGTCGGCCCCATCAAGCACGGCGGGCATGGTCGCCTCCTGGACTGGAGTGGGTTCCTCGAACCCCATCTCCTCGATCGCCCTCATCAATCTATCATCTATGTCGAATGATTTGAAACTGTCACTCATGAGCATCACTCAAGGCCCCTGCGTTCACGCATAGAGGCCGGTATATGGACTCCCGATTCCGGTTGATGCTTATGTACTTTCCCAACCGTGATGCCGCCAGAGAGAGCGTTTCTCAGAGGCTGTGCGATCGGGCTGGCGCCTTGGTCAGTACCGTCAAACTAAGCATGTCTGGCCGGGTCATGAAAAGATTTATATGTTGCGACTCATTCCCGAGATGCTAAGGCGGATGTAGTGTAGCTGGTTATCACTTAAGCTTGCCAAGCTTAGAACTCGGGTTCAAATCCCGGCGTCCGCACCATCTTCTCCATCAATTCTCTCAATTCAATGACCTGAAGGTCCGATGACGGTCGGCAATAAAAACGGGAAGAGGTTTGCGCTCACTCATCGTACCTGCTGAAGAACAGGGATTCGGCAGCGAGGATAACCAGCATGATCATGGCAACGACCATGGTCGCCGTGTACACGTCCTCATTGTACCCAGCATCAGTGGCCAAGGCCAAGGATGGCGCCAGTCCGGCGAGGGCTGCGGGCGATACTGCCAGCATCAGACAGGCCATAGCGGCTATGATGGTACCAGCGAGCAGCATGCACCGTCTCTTGGAATGGTCTTCTACATTCATCGATCCACCTCCGGCCCCTTGGACCGGTGCGCTGTCACTCATATGCCTGCTGAGGATAAAATCCTTGCCAGCGCTCATGTGGACAGCTCCCTCCTGCGGAACAGCACCGCAGCGAGCGCCGTGCTAACTGTACCATAGATGAACATGATCGCCGCGGAGATCGCTGGGTCTGGTATGAACATGGTCATCGAGGCGCCTGGACCCATAGGCATCGGCTGACTGACAGGATACGGATCACTCATGATATATGATATGGTGTCCCCACACTGGTTGATCAGGAACCATGGATCGAAGTTGGCCACCATGAGGATCCCCTGGATCATGCTGAACACGATCAATATCAATACCACATGCAATATGAGCGCGGTGGTCGACGTCTTCATGATCGCGCTGAGCATGTAACCAAGGCTGGCCAGGGCGAAGGCGTACAGAAGCGCGAACCCTAGAGAGTTGAACATGAGCATGGGCATACCATCGGTGATGATCAGGGACAGCACCGCCACCACCAGGTAGAAACCTACCAGGCAAACGATGATGATGAACATGCTGGCGATGAACTTACCAACGAGGAACACCTCCCGCTTGAGCGGATTGGGGAACATCAGGTAGCCGGTCCTCTTATCGAACTCCGAGGCGATCTCCTTGGTGGAGAACGCCGCAGCGGCGAACAGTATGAGCAAGGTGACCCAGCTTACATAGCCCTGGACGAACTCACTGGGGTCATCAGGGTAATCGATCCCTAGGAGCGGCAATAGCGCGGTCTGCAGTACGATGACCAGGATGAACAGCGCTATTACCGCCAGTATGCCCTTGGAACGCATGTGCTTGTACAGTTCGTAACGCGTGACGATGCATATCTGTGAGGTATCGCTCGATGGTGTGTATGGTTGCTCGCGCATGATATCACCTCGACTCCTTGATCTGCGACAGATAGTACGTCTCCACCGCGTTGCCCGAATCCTTGAACACAACTACACGCAGGCCCAGGGACTCTATATGTTCCAGCAGTCCATGGCGCTTCACGTCATCACCTTTGAAATCGATCGCGAACCGCTTTTCGGCCAGCGCATCCACCATCTCCACACCCTCATAGGAGCGGATATCTCCAATGGTCTCGCTGGACACCGGGTCGAGGACCCGAACCAACATGCGGGTCACATTCTGGATGGTGCCCAGTTCCTCCACGCTCATACGGTTGATCAGCCTGCCGTTATTCATCATGGCGATGTTGTCGCATATGTCCTGCACATCATTGAGCAGGTGGGAGGACATGAACATGGTGTAATTCTGACGCTTCAACTCATGGAGGAGTTCACGCACCTCCACCCTGCCCCGAGGATCGAGACCGGAGGTTGGTTCGTCGAATATGATTATTGAGGGTTCATGGAATATGGCCTGCCCGATAGCGATCCTCTGCTTCATACCCTTGGAGAACTCGCCGATCTTCTTGTCCCGCTCCACATCCATCTTGACGATCTCTAGGACCTCTTCGGTGCGTCTCTTGATATCATCCATCCCCATGCCGCGAATGCGTCCGAGATACTCGAAGGTCTCCACCGGTGTCAGGTAGGGGTAGAACTCTGGCGTCTCTACAACCGCACCGACGTCAGATAGGGCAGCCTTGGGATCAGCGATGATGTCCACACCGTTGAGATACGCCTTCCCTGAGGTGGCCCGGATGAGGTTGGTCAACATCTTGATCGTGGTGGTCTTGCCGGCCCCGTTGGGTCCGAGGAACCCCAGAAAGGTGTTCTTCTCTACCCGCAAGGAAAGGTTATCGACCGCGATGAAGCCATCGAAGGACTTGGTCAGCCCCTCTATGACAATAGGTTCGTCTGGCATTGTTGATCTCCCACCGGATCCCCGGTTCTGGAGGATAAGACGTTTGATGAGAATAAAATCATATCGGGCCCTGATCCATCCATGCCCGCCCCATCCTTATGCTAAGCAAGGTGACATGGACATTGGACGATGATGATCGTGGACGATGCCGCGGGACCGCTGATATTTTGGGGGGATTTCGGATGGGGCTTGAGGGAAAAAAAGGTGCCTTCCACTTCAGGGGTAGACGGTCCACACCGTTCAGCCATCCTGCTGGCCTCGTCCCCGCCACAGCACCGGTCGCACATTTTCGAGAGCTTGGTGGATGATCGCTGACCTATCTGATCAGACGCCTGAATTCCTCAACGCATCGATCGAATCTTTCTAGGTCCTGGGCCCCGATGGGAGTGTCCTTGAGCTTCATGACGAAGAGTTTGTCGACCTCGAATTCAAGAACCTTCTGAGCCTGGAATACCGAGTGCTGCCTATTCTGATCGTTGCTATCGCGCTCCGATGGCACCTGGGCGACATTCGAAGTGTCCTTCGCCCTAGGCACGGTAACTGATACCTTCCTCGATGGACTTTGTGTCATGCCTGAATTGATGGAGTTCTCCGATCCCATCATCGCATTGGGGGTCGGGATCTCTAGTTCTGGTATCGTTCGGACAGGATCCTCGATCGCCTCTGCATCGCAGTTCTCGCCTGACACCTCCAGGTTCGAGTTCTTGACGCGGAGGTCGCCCCCTGGGGCCATTGATTCGAAGACTGCAAGCAGGTTCTTTATCGTATCGTTGATCTCGAAGATGTCCTGCCTGATCGTGGCCAGTTCGCCTTGGTTCAACTGGAAACCATCATTCAGTTGATCGACATGCGTCCTCAGGTCGTCAAGGCCTTCCATCACCTCGCCATCCTCCTTCCGGTCAGTAGGATCCAGTGCCTGTACGTCCTCATTCTCGATCAGTACGACCTGCGTCCCATCGCCGTTCGTCTCCACCTTCTTCGTCTGATTGGGGAAGAGTGGAGGGAACTGCCCCTTCAAACCCAGTTTCAAACCTACACCTTTCCCTTTATCGCGGTACACATAAATAAATCCCTTTAGGGATTCAACGTTTCCGAAGGCATACCATGAGAACAATACCAGCGACGGATAGAATGCCGAACAAGGCGAACAGGGACATTGCAGACCCTGATAAAATGACCCCCACATCCGCCCCTTCGACGACCTGAGTATACAAAGGCGCCCCTTCACCAAACTCGGTGACGGCGGATATCTTGTAGGAACATCGGATGCCCTCATCCCCATCGTCCGTCATACATAGGGCATCCACGAATCCCAGATATGTCTCCCCTTCTGAAGTGATCCGATACACATTGTATCCAATGACCGGATGGCCCCCATTGTAATCCACTGGCTCCCATGACACGACCGTTCCGTCAGGGCCCACTTCCAAACTTGCATTCAAGGGAGCGGAGGGTTTGGTGCAAGCTTCAATAAGATACTCTCTCAACCAGTCTGGTGCCAGTGTGCCATCGATGTATTGACAGCTCAGGATGAGAGCTGCATAATTGCCCACAAAAAACGGAAAGGTGGGTGTGATGGTCAGTTCATTACCGTTCCATACCATCACACCCGCAACAGATGCATTGTCGAAGGTGATGGATACGGTGTCCAGATACGCATGCTCTGAAAGGGAGATTTCGATCGAGGAGTGTTCGTACAATATCGAGGGGGATCTGACAACTATCGGTGGTTCAAACCAACAGATGACGGAGGTGGAGACGTTCGCCATGTTGCCCGCGACATCGATGGCTCTCAAGACCATCTCATGCTCCCCTGGCAACAGCCCATCCAATAATGTTTCGTTACCTTCGACTTGCATCCAGCACCCATCGTCTAGGCTTAACTCCACCATGACATCGTTCAAAGTGTCATCGAGGACGTGCCATCTGATCAGGACATCACCATCGTAGATCGCGCCATCAACATCCATGGCCAGATCCGGTGCAACAGTATCGACTGTATAGTTCAGTGAGAGCATGAGGACATTGCCTGCTACATCCAATACCATCATGGACAGCACATGGGGGCCATCATTGGCAATGATGTCGTGATCGGGTTCTGCTGGATCCCATTCACCATCGTCGATCTTGATCGAGACCGCCCCGACTCCGGACAAAGCATCTTCAGCAGACCATATCAATCCTGGATGAGAGGCGCTCACCATCCCGCCGTCGTCGAGTCCAAGCAAAAGCGAGGGGGCGGTGAGATCCACCATGAAGGTGACGTTGATCTCCGCCATGTTGCCCGATCCATCGAAGGCCCTGATAGAGAATTCGTGCCATCCTTCAGATATCATCATTGTACAAGTTTGAGAGATGCCCATATCAGACCAGGTGCCGTCATCGACGGACGTCAGATATGTTTGAACTCCGGTGCCGAGATCCGAACCGGCCCAACTGAACGTGACCGAAGATGCATCCAACATTGCTCCCTGCGATGGAGATAGTAGAGCCAAAGACGGCGCTATGGTATCAATGGTCACTGTCAGTTGGGCCAAAGCCTCGTTACCCACCATGTCCGTGGCGGAAACGAACAGAATGTGCTCCCCCTCAACGAGCCCATGGAAAGTGTAGCTGGTGACATCAATATCGATCCAGGGGCCGTCATCGATACGGATCATGCAATCGCTCAATCCATTGACGTCATAGACCGTCCACGACATGGTGACAGATGAGGAGGATAATGCTGACCCTTGAACAGGGGATGTGATGGACAATGTCGGGGCGAGGGAATCGACCGTTACAGTGAGCGTATCCTCAGCCGCATTGCCAACCATGTCCACAACCCTTAGGACGATAGCATGCTGTCCAGGGCCCAGGGAGCTGAATGTATGGCTGCCCCCTGTCACTGTCTGCCATGCTCCATCGTCCAAACTGATGGATCTTTGCGCTATGCCTGAATCGGCATCGTTGGCAGTCCATTTCACCGTGACGGCCTCATCGACGACTAGGATATCATCGGCCGGGGAGGTGAACAAGACCGTGGGAACGATCAGGTCCGCCTGTAACGTGGTCTGCGCCCAGGCCATGGTGCCGTCAGCGGCCAGAGCCTTGACCCAAACCTTATTCTGGCCGTGTTCCAGGATCATCGTGGCCTGTCGCTGGTATGTGGGGGACCATGCATCAGCATCATCACGGAACATGAACCCCATCAATCCAGATGTATGAGAGGCGGACCATGCCACGTTCACCTGGGCGCCGTACCATCCCGTCTCGGACGGGGAGGTTATCTCCAATACCGGCACAGGAAACGGGGACGCCGCCAATGGTGAGCCGTCGGTGCCACCACCAGCGGTCACGTAGCTGGCATCCAGCACCCCGTCGTCATTGGTGTCATCGACATCCAGGTCGCTCCAGTGGTTGCCATCCCAGTCCACTGAGGACGTTTGACCTCCCGCCTGCGGGTGAGTGCTCGAGTAAACAGTGTCAGCACCGTTGTTGTCGAACAGGGCATTTCCAGTGATCGTCACCGAGAAGGAATCGGTCACCGAGACCCCCCTCCCCAAGGAGCGGGTGATCACCGACCCGGTCAAGCTAACATCATGACTTGAGATCATCCTCACACCGACATCATTCTCCAGGAACATGCTCCCATCGATTGAGATGCACTCACACCACTGGACATTGATCCCAGTATCAAGGCCAATGAACTGGCAGTCATCAACGCTGACGTTGGCCGCCCCCATCAGATCGAGACCAGTTCCTCCAGTGCCGTCGATATCGCAATCGACCACTAGAACGTGGGAATCGATGTTGGACAGCGACAGTCCTGTACCGGATGAGGGTGAAAGCACCAGGCCTCGTATCTCATAGGGCGATGCGCTGGTGCCATTACCGGCCCAGCCCATGGAGGCTACGGTGGCCGCCAGCTCTTCATCACCATCCACAGCCAGATCGTGTGCATGATCGTCGCCGTAGCCACCGATACGTAGTGACGGGTCACCGAGCAGGTTCAGCTCGTAGTAGACCCATCGGGTGGCATCCATGGTGCTGGTGGTGGAGGCCAGGGCCTCTTTGGACATCTGAAGGGCCTGCCCTAAATAGGGAACTCCGTCCTGGCACACCGCCTTGAAGAACTGCTTGTCGAACTCGTTCGAAGGGCCGTTGTCACTTGCTGTATAGTAGAAACCGTACCGGCTGTTGCCGATGAACGCCACTGCCCCATGCTCGTCAGTGACCATCTGCTCGGCGATGCAATCCTCGATGGCATAGGACTTGGTGCTGTACCGATCATCGAACGATGCGCTGTAGCAGCTCTGACTGTACCAAATGAAATGATCATCGTTCTCCATGAGGTGCATCTCGTGGGTGTACATCCCTGCCACGGTATTGACGTTGCCATGCCCCATGTTGTTGACGAGATGCACCCCCTGGTTGATGGCCTCGAAGGCGTTGGTCTTGTTCATGTTGCCTATCTTGTCATAGAGCTTGGTGACCTCTAGGTCGTCAGCGTACTGTTCCACCTGGTCCTTGAAATCCCCACCCCATGTGGAGCTATCCAGCTTCTCCCCTAGGAACAACGCCTGATCGAGATGGTCCTCGCTTGAGGACTGGGACTCATAGGCGATGACCTTGTCCACGAATGTGACGGCCTCGTCCACCGAGTCCACCGGGGCCCGGCCCACCCACACCTCTGCGTACAGATCCTCTTCTCCAAGCTCGCCATAGAGCGCATCCCCATCATCATTCCAGTTTCCGTCCAGACCGGCGTAATAGAGGTCGCTGGCCACATCAACATCCGAATAGGTGCCTCCTGCGGCCATCCCCAGCATCCCACGATGGGGGATGATCTCATCATCACCCCCGAGCAGAACGAAGTCCAACCCGTGGTCTGCATACCATTCTTTTATGCAGGCCCGGATCCTCTCCTGATCATCCACCCCGCCGTAGGATGACAGTATCTGCTCCACGGTCACCACTTGGGTGGTGACCCCCACCGACGCCTTCCAAGCAACGAGCCTCTGGAACTCATTGACCATGGAAGCATCGGTGATGATGAGCATGTCCACATCATCAGCAGTGGTCACGATCTCGTAGCTGTCCAGATTACCATCTAACAGAAGATCGATCGTCGGCAACCCGGCGGCCTCCGTCGGATCTTCGATGGTGAATGTGATGGTGATGGTCATTCCCCGAAACCACACCACCTCCCCGGTAGCAGGAAGGTACTGTACCGGCATCAGGGTCACGTGCAGTATCTTGAGGCCTTTCATCAAACCCACGGAACCATCGCTGGTGTACAGCATGCCAGGGTAGGGCTCATACGATGAATATATGCAATCGTCCCTCATCGCAACGAGATCGATATCGGCGTCAACTGACTGGCTAGTGACCGAAGGCAGCAGTATCGCTTCCCCCGCATCGGTAGCATCATCGGTGATGACTGCCATATCCAGGATCTCGCCGGCATAGGATGGTAACAATATGGCACGGGATACCGTCGGCACCAGTGGGCTGCCCTCGGCCACCGCCCACTGGGTGGCGCCTTCCATGACCGCCAGGGAATGCCCCCCCGCTTCATCGATGGTGAGTGTGGGCATGGTCAAACTTACACTGACCGTTTTGATCTGTGGACCGTTTTCCATCGTCGATGCCGTTGTCGGCAACGCCAGGACGAGCAACATGCTCAGGGCCACGACCAGAATTATCAAGGAACGACGGGCAGGTATCGTATGACCTCCTGTGGCAAGTGCATCCTTGCCGGTGCAGGCGATTTCCTCATATAAACATATATAAGGTATCACAAAAATGTTAAGTCGTGATTATCATCAATGATTTTCATACATGATAAATAATCAATATATCTAACATATGTTAATCATTGCTGGCAATCATATTATCATATAAAAAATAATAGTTACCATATAAATAGTAATGAATAAATATATGTATGAAACTTGGATCAAAGTTTTCCGCCGTAACGATAGGAGATGTTACAGTTGCCCTCCCTACTGACCATGCACGGACCCCTTGGGCTCTTAGGTGTGCATGCCTTACCGAAGAGAGGGCATTCCGCAGATTCGATGAGTCCGCGGAGCACATCTCCGCATCGACAGCCCCGGGCATCGTCCTCGACCTCCCCTATGGTCGCGAGAATGTCCTCATGAACGGCACGGGCGTTGAACTCCACAAACTCTGGCCTCAACTCCAGTGCGCTCCCAGGCAATACCGGGAAGCCGCGCCAGGCCCGGTCCACGGGCATGAAAACCTGTTCAATGGCCGCTCGGGCCGTGGGATTGCCATTCGGCCGCACCAGCCGCGAGTACTCGTTCTCAACCTCTGCCCGCCCCTCTGCCAGCTGCTTGACCAGCATCTGGACCGCCATCAGCAGGTCCAGGGGTTCGAAGCCAGCTATCACCTGCGGCAGATGGTATATCTCCGAGAACGGTCGGAACGGCTCCATGCCTATGATGACGGCCACATGACCGGGCTGGATGAACCCGTCGATCTTGATCTCCCCCATCTTGAACAACGCATCCAGTGCCGGGGGTAGCAGACGATGACAGCTCAGGATGGTAAAGTTCTCCGGCCTCCTCCGCTGCAAGGTGATGGCCGCAGATGGGGTGGTGGTCTCGAAGCCCACTGACATGAACACCACCTCTCGACCCTCCTTGGCGATGGCCACCGCATCCTCTATAGAGTACACGATGCGCACATCATGTCCCTGGGATCGCATATCCATGAGAGTCCCTCTGGATGTGGGGACGTTCATCATGTCGCCGAAGGCGCAAACGGTCTTGCCAGCCTCGGCCAGGGTCATGGCCTCAGCGATCTCCTTCCCTGTGGTCACGCAGACCGGGCACCCTGGGCCCTGGCGGATCTCAACTCCGACGTCCTTCAGCATCTGCTCGAGACCGAACTTCACCAGAGTATCCTGATGAGTGCCGCAAACGTGCATCAGACGCACATCCATATCATATGATGCGATGGAACGAATGATCCTGCTCGCCATCTCCTCATCCCTCAACTTGAAATTCATCTCTGCACCACCTGTAAAGAGTTCACAGTACAGCTCTTGCCCCGGATGACCTCGATATCGCCACCGCACTTGGGACAGCTGAGTATCGGTATTACGTGACCGTAGTTCTCATCCCCTAGATATTCGATGCCGCCTTTATATCCACAGGAGCCACAACTCACCTCGACCGCCTCATGGGTGATATTGAGCTTGGCATCCTCCAGCTGGGTATCCCGGGTCATGATCTCCCATGCGAAGAGCAGCTGCTCTTCGCCCAAGAAGGTCATCTCACCGATCACCAGATCCACCGCCTCCACGGATTCCACGTCATGCCTCTCTAGCTCATCTATGACCGATCGGATTATACCGGACATGACCGAGACCTCGTGCATCGACCCAGACTGGCAGACATACCGTAAATAGTTACTGCCGGCCCTGCATCATCTCGGTCGCGATGTGATCGCACATTCCCTTTATCGGACACTCGGAACACCTAGGCCTTCGAGGCTGGCACAGCGTCTGCCCGAACCGTACCATCAGCCGATTGATGTCGCACCATCTCGAGCGAGGGGTGATCATCCCCAACGCCGTCTCGGTATCATCTGGATCCCTGGTGTCCACCAGCCCAATGCGGTTGCTTATCCGGTGCACGTGGGTATCGACGCAGATGGCCGGCAGCCCAAAGCCATATGACAAAGTGCAGTTGGCCGTCTTGCGTCCCACCATGGGCAGGGTCATCAACACGTCCACATCCGCCGGTAGCCGATCATGCCATTCATTGTGGACCACCTTGGCGATGGCCACTATCGCCTTGGCCTTCTGGGCAGGGAACCCTGCCGGACGAATAAGCTCCTTCACCTCTTCCAACGGGGCCGAGGCCAGGTCGGAAGGTTCAGGGAATCGGTCAAAGAGACGATCCGAGGCCGCACGGGTATTGGCGTCCTTGGTCCTCTGCGACAGGACCGTGGATACTAGTACGTGATACGGATCCCTTTCCCATTCAGGTGGTATCCCATCAGGCGACCGGCCAGGGTATGCGCCTATCGGATATAGTCTATCCAGTTCGTCCAATATCTTCAACAGATCCTTTTGCCCAGACAGCTCAACGCCTCCCCCACGGTGTATAGCGACCCTGTGACCAGCATCAGCTCATCATCCCTTAGCGATGACAGCGCCTCGCCGATGGCCTCCGGCACATCGTCGACCACCTTCACCAAGGTGTCACCGGCGGCCTCCACCACCCGAGCAGGGTCAGCGGCCCTGGGCGTTGCTGGTGCCGTGGCCACGATGTAACGGCATGCCGGTGCCAGGACCCTATTTATGCCTGCCAGGTCCTTATCATCGAGGACACCCAGGACGGCGACCATCCCACCAGGCCACCATCGTGATAGCTCCTCGACCAGCGCCGCGGCGGCGCTAGGGGTGTGGGCCACATCGACCATGATGGCCGGGTCCGAGGACACCATGTCCATCCGACCCGGCCACCTGGCGGCCTCCAATCCCCTGCGGATGGCGTCTCCTATCAGGTCGATGCCTGAATCCTGGAGCAGTTCGCAGGCCGCTATGGCCAGAGCGGCGTTCTCGGCCTGGACGCGCCCGCACATCCCCAATTGGAGAACGCTTTCTCCCATGGACATCTTCACACCGTCCAGCTCTGAGGAGATCACTTCGTATGAGTCCCCGTATCCTATTATATGTAGCTCGGAATCCCTTTCACGACATGTCCCCTCTATGACCCCCATCACCGGCGAGTTGGTATCTGTGGTCACAGTGGGCACCCCGGGCTTGACGATACCCGCCTTTTCACTCGCCACCTGCTCCAAGGTTCCGCCTAGGTAGGCGGTGTGCTCCAGATCAATCCTAGTGATGATCGATACCTCGGGCGTGATGACATTGGTGGAGTCCAGGCGACCGCCCATGCCCACTTCCAGCACTGCCAGCTCCACATTCTCATGGGCGAAGTGGTCCAGTGCCATGGCGGTGGTGACCTCGAAGAACGTGAGCCTCCTGCCATGGGCTGCCATGGCCTCCACCTCCGGCCGGACCGTATCTATCCAGGATAGGACCTCGCTCCCATCGATGCAGCGACCGTTCACCCGGATCCGTTCCCGGAACTCGATCAAATGGGGGGATGTATATAGCCCTGTCCGGTGCCCTCCGGCCCGAAGCACCGAGTCGATCATGGCGCATGTAGAACCTTTTCCATTTGTGCCAGCCACATGCACGAATCGCATGCCCTCCTGGGGATCCCCTAGTCGCGACAGCAGCTCCCTGGTGTTGTCAAGGCCGAACTTGATGCCTCGGGCTTCCAGGGAGAAGAGCCATTCCAGCTGTTCTCCACCGGTCATGTCAGACCTGCCCGCCCAGCTGAGTGACGAGCATGCGGACGGTGAGGCCCTGACGCTTGGCCGCTGCCTTCATCGCCCTCATGATTCCAGACCCGTACTGGGCCGCTTTCTTCTTACGCTCGACGACATCGCCCAGACCCATCTGCCTGGCCACATCACGGAGGATGGCCTTGACCCTTGTACCATCGATGTCCTCCTCTGGCGGGATGGCCATGGCCGCTTCCCTGACCAACGGATGAAGGTAGGGGTGGTGCACCGTCTTTCCGAACCGGGAGGCGATGGCCTCTTCATAGCCCAAGTTGCGCTCCAGTACGGTTCGTAGGTCATGGGCCATGGACCGCCTACGGTCCTTGTCGTCCATCTCCATGTATCGGGCATAGCCAGCGAACAGCTCGTCCGCCCCCTGCCCTGAGAACAGATGCTCCTCGATGGCCGCCTGGGCCACGAACAGCAGCGGGAACTCGAAGGAAATGATAACCGGGTTCACGGTACCACATAGCTCCACAATGACAGGAATGCTGTCCACTATGGTGGACTCGTCGACCACCACTCCATGCCATTCCAACCCCATGAACTCAGCGGTCTCCCTCCCGACCCTGAGGTCGTAAGAACCCTCCACACCCACGGTGTACAGCACCACCTCGCAATGCCGGGACAGCAGCGAGGCAACGATGCTGCTGTCGAGACCTCCAGAGAACAGGACCCCGACCCGGGGAGCGGGAACGGTCTCTGATATGGCGCCATCAAGAGCGTTCAGTACATCACTAGCATGATCTTCGGTGCTCATCTGAACAATCGCTGACACGGAGTGTCGATTATTTAATCTTCGCCGAACCCTTCGATCCACCGCTGTTGGCATCGTTGAAGCAGGGAATTATATGTAATGATGCGATGATATGTACCAGCATTCCGGTGAGACCATGGAAAAAGTGACAAGGATCGGTGTATCCCTCGAACCAGAACTATTAGATGGGTTCGACATGCTTATCGACGAAATGGGCTACGGCAGCCGTTCGGAGGCCATTCGTGATCTCATACGGGAAGCTATCTATAAGCAGGCATGGAAGTTCGAGGACGAGGACGTGATCGGCACCATCACCATGGTCTACAACCATCACATAGGCTCGGTCAAGGAGAGACTCATGGACATCCAGCATGAGAACCACGAGTCCATCTCGGCATCAGTGCATGTGCACCTAACCCAAGAGAGCTGTCTTGAGGTGCTGTTGGTCAGCGGCAAGGCAGGCACGTTGCGGGCCCTGTCAGATGAGCTGTCCTCGCTCAAAGGGGTCATGAGCGGCAGGCTGACCATGACCTCTACCGATACGGGGCACATGCACGAGCATGGCCTGGTCCGATGACCCTGCGAACTGGCTATATGTGATGACATCTTTTATATAGGCATGAATAATTGCTCGGGCCTGGATGTACAAGCTAGTCATTACTGAGAAGTCCAACGCCGCTCGTAGGATCGCCGCCATACTCTCTGAGGAGAAGCCCCACACCCGGAAGATCGGGTACGCATCGGTGATCGAGTTCGAACGCGATGGCTCCCAGTACAGCGTGGTGGGTCTCAGCGGTCACATAATCGAGCTCGACTATCCCGAGGAGATGAACGACTGGAGAACGGTGGACCTCTCGGAGCTGGTATACACATCGCCAGAGAAGAGGGTCATGGCCAAGAGCACACTGGACGCCATAGACCAGATCTCCCGGCACGCCGACCAGATCGTCATCGCCACCGACTATGATCGAGAGGGAGAGTTGATAGGTCTGGAGACCATCAAGCTCCTCGACCTGGACATGACCCGGGTGAAGCGGGCGCGGTTCTCAGCGTTGACCAAACAAGAGATCGAGACGGCATTCGAGAACCTGACCGACCCTGATGAGCGATTGGCCGAATCCGCCGAAGCCAGACAGATCATCGATCTGGCCTGGGGGGCGGTGTTGACTCGATTCATATCCACCGCGTCCCGACAGGTTGGGCGCAACTTCCTTTCCGCCGGCCGGGTGCAGAGCCCCACGCTCGCCCTGTTAGTGGATCGACATCGAGAGATCGAGGGTTTCGTTCCTCAGCCCTACTGGAACATCAAAGCGGAGATAGGTGACGACGCGTTCGTCGCCGAGCATGAGGACAACCCCATCTGGGATGAGAGCGAGGCCGATCGGACCATGATCGCCTGTGACCATGCAGAGTCGACCACAGTGACCAGATTCGCCAGAGAGGAAAAAAACGAATACCCTCCCGCCCCATTTTCCACCACCATGATGCTGGCCGAGGCCAATCGTATCGGCATCAGGCCCGGTGACGCCATGAAGATCGCCGAGAGCTTGTATACCTCTGGCTACATATCATACCCTAGGACGGATAACACCGTCTATCCTAGGTCATTGAGCCTGCGGAGCATCCTCAACAAGCTGAAGGACTCCCAATTCGCCAAGGAAGCGGAGGAGATATTGTCCCAAGAGCGTATCCGGCCCTCAAGGGGTAAGCGCTCCACCACAGACCATCCACCGATCCATCCAGGAGGGGCAGCCAAACGCTCCAAGTTCAAGGACGAGCGCAAGTGGAAGCTCTACGAGCTGATCACCCGCCGGTTCTTGGCCACGCTAGCCCCCTCGGGTCTGTCCGAGGTGACCGACTGTGGCCTCGATGTGGCCGGGGAGAACTTCAAGGCCAAGGGCTATCGCATCCTTGAGCCTGGATGGCGACGGTACTACCCATACTGGAAGGTCAACGAGATCATTATCCCCGAGACATCTATAGGTGAGATCCTATCATTGGGCACGGTGACCAAGGAATCCA
>JAUVWO010000029.1 GCA_030604065.1 Methanomassiliicoccales archaeon
ATCGAGGACTGTCTGGTCCAGGGGTGCAACATGGGCATCATGATGTCCGAGGGCAGGGATGTCATCGTCACCGACACCGAATGCATTGGGAACCAGAGGTCGGGAATGTGGGTCAACGCCTCGGCGATGGTGGAGATCCGCGGCTGCGACCTCAGTGATAACGGGGCTCCTTTCTACAGCGCCAAGGGCCTTGAGATATCATATAGCGCCTTCATATTCATAGAGGACACCACCTGCAATGACAACAGTGCATTTTCCTTGTTCAGTGGCATCACCAGTGATGGCATATACATTGAGGAAAGCGGACTGATGATGATCGAAAACGTCACCTGCACCGGTAACCACGCCACATACACCCCTATGTTCCTCTCCTCGTTGGCATCCACCAGCGCCTATGGGTATGGTCTGCGCATAGTGTCCAGCGGTTCGATCAACGTCAACGGCAGCACATTCTCGGACAACTATGCGGTCAACAACGACCATAGCACTGGATACGCCTACGGCAAGGGCGTGTATGTGTATGATAGCGAATACATCACATTGACCGAGTGCATAATGAACGGGAATGGGGGTCAGGACTCGTATTACAGCTACGCTCAGGGTGTGCATATGAACAGTTGTTCCGACTGTTCGGTGGAGGACTGCAGCATCTTTGACAACGGAGCAGATTGCATCCCAGGAGGTCAAGCCGTTTCCTATGGCGTACGGTTCTCATCTTCAATTGATATGGAAGTGTACGACTCCACGATCACCGACAATACCGGGACCGGTTCGAGTAACCACTCCTACGGCATCCGTATGGAAAATATCGACAGTAGTGAGTTCATCGGCAACACGGTTAGCCGCAACGGTGATGGCGCCACGTCCCAGGGTATCGTGGTCAGCTCTTTCTCGAATGACAACCTGTTCTACGGAAACGCTGTCTCTGATCATCTGGATCACGGTATGATCACCTACTCCGGCAGCGACGGCAATCAGATCTACGGCAATGCGTTCTACCGCAACAACGGGGTCACATCCACCTACAACCCGTCCCTGGTCCAGGCCAAGGACTACGGCGTTGGGAATGATTGGAACTCCACCAAGTACCATATGGGTAACTACTGGAGCGACCTTACCGTTCCGGACGTGGACATGGATCTCATAGTCGACATTCCCTATGCGATCGAGCTTGGGTACGCGAACGATTCCTACCCGCTGACCATGCCGAACGTCCATTCATCCATACGCATCGACAACGATGCCGAGCTAGATGATATGGCGGCGGCCGAGTTCTGGGAGGGTTCTGGGACCGAGAGCGATCCATATGTGATGGAGGGGTACACGATCTCTGGCGCATGGGCCGGGCCGGCCGTGTACATTGGAAACACAACCAAATTCCTGACGATCAGTGACTGCTCCTTGTCGCGCACGTACGATGACGGGGTCTATTATCACTTTGGCGGGGCTGGGGTGCTGCTGAACAACGCCATCAATGTCACTGTCGAGGGCTGCTCCTTCATGCACTCGACATATGGCATCTTGGTGTACGAGAGTGATGACTGCAGCCTCATCGGCAACGATATCCAGAACATAAGTTCCGGTAACTATTTTGCTAATAATTGGGCCTACTCCATATACACCAGGGGCAGCGACAGGTTGAATGTATTGAACAACACCATATCCAACATCACCGCGTACACCGCTCCTGGATACAGCAGCTTCGTCTATGGGGTCATCTTCATGTATGCCGATGACGCCAATATGGGCGGGAACATCATTGAGAACATCACGGGGACCTATGTCCGTTCCATCTACATCTACGACAGTTCGGTCCACGTCAATGACAATGAAGTATCCGATATAGGGGGTGTATCCACAGTCCAGGCCTATGGTATGCATATCCTCCTCTCGGAACATTCCACTATTGATGGCAACAGCATCAATGGATGTGGCGTTGGCATAATGGTCGATAACAGCCAGAACAACTCGATAATAAGGAATGATATCCACAACTGCCTCGGATACGGCATCAGGGCCGAGTCATCATTGGACAACTACTTTGTTGGCAACGACCTGGCGGACAACAATGGTGCCAGCAGCTACTACAATGCATCCCATGTCCAGGCGTATGATGACGGCACCGGTAACGACTGGGATGATGGATACTGGGGCAATTACTGGTCCGATCTCACAGGCCCGGATGCCGATGGTGACTACAGGGTGGACATTTCCTATCAACTGGACGGCTCCAGTGCAGTGGATTCATACCCGTCAGTCCTTCAGTTCGATAATATATTCATTGATGGCGACGAGGAACTGCTGGCAATTGCCGCGGAGAACGGATGGTCCGGCTCCGGTATGGACGGAGACCCGATAATCATAGAGGGGTACGCTTTCAATGGGTACTTCGGCGCATTCGCGCTGTCCCTGAAGTACACCGACCTATACGTGACCGTGACCGGCAACACCATCGTATACGGGAACGAACTCTATCCCGAAGCTTGGGCGGGAGCCACCGTCATCGGTCTTGGAGCCAATAATCTGACCATCGATGGCAACGTTCTGTACGGGGGCGCTGTCAATGTGGCGCTCATAGGTTGCGAGGCCTCGCAGACCTCCGACAATATCATGACAGGCACCGATTACTTTTGCCTATTCATACAAGATTGCGATAGGCCATTGGTCATCGGGAACTCTTTTGAGGCGAAACTTGGCGTTTCCAGTTGCGTCCTAATGGATGACAGCTACCTGGCCATTGTGATGGAGAACACGATCGAAGGAGGAGATGATGGCCTCATTCTAGATGGCTCCAGCAATGGGTGCATTGTCATGATGAACTTGATCCAGAATGCCACTGATTATGGTGTCTCTGCCCAGGGTGGCACGTACGAGAATGCCATAGTGGGAAACGCGTTCTATGGCAACGGCGGCGGGGTGCAGGCGTATGATGACGGTACGGATAACATGTGGTCTGCCGCCATAGGCAACTACTGGAGCGACATGACCGCGCCCGATGCCGACAAGGACGACATCGTCGACGTACCCTATGGCATCAATGGATCTGCAAGCGCGACCGATGACCTGCCGTTGGCCAATGAGGTCTCTAGGCCCTATGGCCTCGGATCCACTGTCGGCGTTGGGTATCTCGTCTTGGACTGGAGCAGCAGTAACTACTCGCTGTTCGAGACACCTACCTACACTATATACTGTGCCGTCGACGGCGGCGCGTTCTCCGAGCTCGTCAGCGGGCTAGATGTCAGTGAATACAATGATACCACCGCCACCGCCAGCCACGACTACGAATACTACGTGGTGGCCAGCAATGGCAGGGTAGATAGCAACGACTCCGGCGTGCTGGCCGTGTCGATCCCTGACGTCGACGCCCCTGTGCTGATGATCACATCGCCTGACAACGGCACCATCACTCCTGATGTGGAGATGGTCGTCACATGGCTGGCCTGGGACAACCAGAGCGGCCTGGATCGGATAGAGATCAGCATCGACGGCGGGGTCTGGACCGATATAGGTTTGGCCATGGAGCACAACTTTACTGGGTTATCGTACGGATGGCACAATGTCAGCGTGAAGGCGATCGATAATGTGACCCTGGAAACGACAGCCATGGTGTCGTTCATGGTGAACTCGGTCCCTGATCTGAAGATCACCTCTCCGCAGGAGGGGGCGATGATCGAGAACGCCACAGTCACCGTCACATGGCAAGCCTGGGACAACGACACGGGGGTGGACCACATGGAGGTCAGCATCGACGGCGGCACCTGGACAGATATTGGAGTGGTCATGGAGCATACCTTCAGCGGTCTCGATGAGGCCGACCACACCGTGGGCGTCAGGGTGGTGGACACCTTGGGGGTGAACACCACTGCCTGGGTCAACTTCACGGTCGGGTTCAATCCCACGGTGGAGATCATTCAGCCCATCGAGGGGGAGATGATCCATGAGCCCAACGTGACCGTGACCTGGGTAATGGATGGAACCGGCACCGAGATAACTGCGGTGGAGATCATGGTGGATGATGAGGGCTGGATAATACTGGACCCATCGAACACCACACACATGATCAATGTCGAGGTGGGTAACCATACCGTCACCGTTAGGGTGACAGACGGCATAGGGATGCAGGCCAACGCCACGATCGACTTCATCACCGAGGATCGCCCATCGGTGAACATCCTGTCGCCATCCGATGGCGCCCGGATAGCCAACTCAACCGTCAGCGTGGAATGGGATGGCCAGGCAATATACCATGGCGTGAACCACTATGAGGTAAGTTTGGATAGCGGCGAGTTCTTCTCCGTCGACCTGGATACCGAGTACACATTCACGGATCTGTCGGATGGCACGCACACGGTGGAGGTCAAGATCGTATGCAACTGCGGCAACACCGGGATCGATTCGGTCACCTTCATCATTGATACCACCGCCCCCGAGGTCACTGCGCATGTGCCCATAGGGGATGCTGTGGCCCTGGATGCCACCATCGAGGTGACGTTCTCCGAGGCCATGAACCAGAGCTCGGTGGCAGTGACCGTGTCCGGTGGTGTCACCGGCACCGTGGCCTGGAGCGGCAATATCATGGTCTTCACACCATCCGCCGACCTGGCTCTGGATCAGACCTATACGGTCGAGGTGGAGGGCGAGGATTTGGCAGGCAATGCCATGACGCCATATGAATGGTCGTTCACTACCACTGACATCGTGGAGGCCCAGCTGAGCGGCACCGTGCTGGATGACCAGGGCGACGTCATCGAAGGCGCGACGGTGACATGCAGCGACGGGACATCGACCACCACCAATGCTGAGGGCAACTGGTCCATGGAGGTCATGCCCGGCAACTACACCATCACCCTATCCAAGGATGGCTACGATGATCTGGAGTTCGATATAGAGGTGGACTCTGGGGACGTGGAGGAGTTCGTAAAGACCCTCCAGTCAGTTGACGATGGTGGGATGGGATGGCTGATCTACGTGGCCATCGCGGCCGTGATCGCCGTTGCTGGCGTTGCCGGGTTCATGTTCCTTCGCAAGAAGGACTGAACCCTAAACCCCTTTTCTTTTCTTGACCTACAGGATGCCCAGGTGATGCAGTCCCTCGATGACGCCGTCGGCATGATCGGCCTCGGTGACCAGGTCCGCCGCCGCTTTAGCTGCGGGCGATGCGTTTCCCACCGCCACACCGAATCCACACCCAGTGAGCATCTGCACGTCGTTGTCGGAGTCGCCGAAGGCGGCCACCTCTTCGGGCTTGATCCCAATAAGATCCATGGCCCTCAGTAGGCCATTGTACTTGCTATGATCGGGCTCCATTATGTGGATGGCGAAACCGGTGGTCTCCACTTTTACTGGGTGGTCAGTAAGTATTCGCTGAACCTCGTCAGGGTCGACCTTACAATCCAGCGCCACCTCTGTCTCACGCCAATAGTCTGTGAAAAGGCGGTCGGCATCCATATGGGAGATTAAATGATCGTATGCCTTCTGGGGCGCGTTGCGATGGTTGATGCGCTCGATCAGCGGCTTGATGCATACCACCCCGCCGTTCTCCGCCACCACTGGTCCATCGATGCCCATGAAATGCGCTAGACCATATGCGATAGGGAGGACGTTGCCGGTGGCTAGGATGACCGTGGTCCCTCTAGCTTGTACCTCCCTGAGAGCGTCGATGGCCTGGACGAACACACGGGACCTCATGTCAGTGATGGTCCCGTCGATGTCCACTGCTATGGCCTTGTATGACAAATCAACCGCTCCTCAGCTCCCCGAGGGTGGTCACCATCTCGGCGAAGGCGTTGTGCTTGTGGATCGATTCCTCGCTCTCGGAGCGTACCGTCACCAGCACGTCGTCAGGCAATTCCTGGTATCGAGCCAGTATTCGTCCTAGGATGTCCCTTACCACGTCTTCTACGAACTTGGGGTTCTCATGCGCCTTGCGGACCACCCGGCCCTCATCGCCGCGCTTGAGCAGTTCATAGGTGGGGGAGCTGAATGAGTCCTCCACAATGGATATGAGGTCGTCCGCTTCCACGTCGAACTCCTCGGGCACTTCCATCAGCACCGAGCTCACGTTCCTCTGATTATGAGAAATGGTGGGGAAGTCCCCTGGTTCGTAGCCTTCTTCACCCATGGTCTGCTTCACGGTCTCCATGGCGCATGGGCATGCGGTCATGCCGATGACCTCCACGCCGATGCTCTTGGTCATGCCGTTGCCCCGTCGAGCGGTAGCCTTGGAAATGAGCTTGAACGGCTCTAGCGTGACCTTGCCACTAGGTCCAGATCTCTCACTGAAGTAGTCAGCGGTGGCCCGCACCTCGGCATAGCTAGCGTATTCGTGCCTGTCCAGGAGGGTGCGGCAGATCATGGCGGTAAGCATTTCTAGACCGCTCACCGGCCTGGCAACGCTCTCGTCCACCATTTCTGCCACTGCCTCCAGGTTTCGGGACAGGTGGGAGCCTTTCTGGTCCGAGGGCAGATCCACGAAGATGTCGATGTAGCAGGTGAGCACGTTGTCCCCGTCCGGTCTCTTGATCTTGACGGGCTTCATGACGCCGGTCACGCCTACGCGAGTAAGTTTGAAACCATTGGTCAAACGCCTATTCTGGACGTCACATATGAAGATGATATCACCCAGCCTCAATCGCCAGATTCCCCTTAAACCTATTCTCAATGACTAATATATGGGTAGAACCATGGATTAATGGTCATTCATGGTCTTGGATCGGCCGATGATCGGGGTATGATGTCCAACATATCATCTATGCCCCACCTCTTGTTGAGGGAGCACATGTCTTCTATCGTGCACGCCTTGGCCACATCTTATAATTGGGGATATGGGCTCAGGGCAATCCTTATAGGTCATCTCTGAGTTAGAGCAACGTTGATCTGCGGGGTGGATGAGGCGGGCCGGGGACCTGTGATGGGTCCCCTGGTTGTCGCGGGGGTCATGGTGGACGACGATGCCGCCCTGCGGGAATTGGGGGTGAGGGACTCCAAGGAGATCTCTCCGGTCAGGAGGACGGAATTGGCTGAGGCTATCCGCTCCATCGCAGAGGTCTCGATAATCATCATCGATGCGGAGGGCATAGATATCGGTCGCAGGGACAAAACGCTCAACGTTCTGGAGGCCGAAGCCTTTGCTAAAGTAATATCCGCTCTAGGGCCGAGGATCGCATACGTGGACTCCGCTGATGTCAACGAGGCTCGATTCGCATTGATCATCGGGAATCTCATCGACCGGCCGGTGCACATCGTGTCAGAGCATCGGGCTGACCAGAATCATCCTGTGGTATCGGCGGCGTCCATAGTGGCCAAGACGGTGCGGGATCTGATGATGGCAGAGATCGCCGAGGAGATCGGCGCGGATGTCGGTTCAGGATATCCCTCCGACCCCAAGACCCGGTGCTTTCTTGAGGCATGGTTGTCCGAGCATGGGGACCTGCCACCCCACACGCGCAGGAGCTGGGAGACCGCAAGACGGATGTTGGGTGCTTCACTCACCCGAAGTCTGACGGAATGATAGAGGGGTTGAATCACATGAAGGATCTATTGGAGCAGATGGTGACAAAGTTCAATAACAGGATCGAAGAGGACCCCAAGCTCAAGAAGGAGCTCGAGGGCATGACCAAACGGGTGGTTATGGATCTCGGCACGGTGAAATACAACTTCATCCTGGAGGACTGCAAGGTCGAGGGCATCAACGATGGGGCGCTGGATGATCCTGATATATTGATCGAGTCCACCCCGGACATAATCGAAGGCATAATCACCAAGAGGATACGGCCGATGAAGGCATTCGCCCTGCGTAAGGTCAAGATCCATGGGGACATCGAGGACCTGATGCGGTTCCGAAAGATGTTCTGATATGCCTAACAGCGAACTGTTATTCCGATAGTCTTATCCTGTGACCTCCTGATGATAAAAAGGAGACAATGATATGGGGGAGTCGTTCGGAATAATCGCCTGTCCGCTGTTCGAAGACGAGATAATCCATGAGCTGGAGTCAGATCCCACCGTTTCGCGGGTGGCGGTGATCGAGAACCCGTTCTCTGAGAACCTGATGGAAAAGGCGAAAGAGCGTAGCAACAAGGAGTGGGCGATGATCATTGAGGATGATCTCCAGGACATTGATCATTCTGAAGATGTCGTCATCTGGATGAAGGACATTGGCCTCCATGTATGCCCGGAGGAGCTGCGGGACGAGGTGATAAGCACATTGGACCGCATGGATCCGCTGTGCTCGACCATACTGATGTTCTACGGTCTGTGCGGCAACGCGCTCAAGGACTTCGACTCAATCTGTGAACGGTACTCATCCGTGGTCTTCGTGTTACGCGATGAGAAGGAGGGACGGATAGCCGACGACTGCGTAGCCGCGGTAATTGGCGGGGCGTCGAACTACCTACAGCTCATGAAGGAACAGACTGGTGTGATGTACGTCACCCCCGGGTGGGCGGACAATTGGAAGAGCCTCACCGCCAACAGTCGGATGCTTGAGGGCGTTGACATGGATCATAAGGAGTTCACTAGGATGCTTTTTGATATGGCTGGTTACGAGAAAGTGCTCAAGATCTGCACTGGCCTTCAGGACGAGGGGCGCTTCGAGGAACGAACCCGCGAGTTCGCGGAGGAGTACGGTTTCAGGATCGAGGAGATGGAGGGGAACCTCGATGTCGTCGATCATACCTACCGCACCGCACGTCAGAGGCACCTTGCAGATGCCAAGGGGAAAGCTTTATCTAATTGACCTTGGTTAGGAGGGACCACGACATAGCGGGGTGGGGTAGCCAGGATATCCCGTCGGGCTCATAACCCGGAGATCGGTCGTTCAAATCGACCCCCCGCTACCATCTTCTATCAGCTACCTTTTCAGCTACCTTTTCTATCAGCATTTATCAGGACAGGACTCTATTGAGAATGCCACCGCACCGTATTATATGCAGGCAGTCATTCTCTAGAATGGATGTCGAGGACCGAGGTGCTTATCATCGGCGGTGGCGTCACCGGCCTAGGTACAGCCAGGGACCTAGCCATGCGAGGTGTGAACGTCATCCTGATGACCGCGAGTGATGTTTGCTCGGGTGCATCAGGCCGTAACCATGGCATGTTGCATTCAGGGGCGAGGTATGCGGTCCGGGATCCCGAGGCCGCCATCGAGTGCGTTTCTGAGTCCAAGGTCCTAAAGTCGATCGCCAACTTCTGTGTGGAGGACACTGGTGGGCTGTTCGTCCACCTGCCTCAGGACGACCCTGGCTTCCCTGGAATGTTCCGGCGAGCCTGCGCATCCTGCGGTGTCGGCATTGAGCAATTGTCTACGAGGGAGGCATTGGACATGGAGTCAGCGTTGGCCCCATGGTTCGATGAGGTGTTGGCGGTGCCCGATGCCGTCATCGATCCCATGTCCCTGGGTCTGGCCAACGCGTATATGGCCGATCGATGCGGTGCTGACATACGCACACACCATCAGGTTGAGGACATCGACCTCATGAATGGTATAGTAAGGTATCGTGACCTAACGAATGGGGAGGTCGGGGAGTTGCGGCCAGAGGTTACGGTGAATGCGGCCGGGGCCTGGACCGCCGAGGTGGCTGGGATGGCAGACCTGCATCTGAACGTGACCACCAGTCGTGGTACCCTGGTGGTGTTCGAGGGTAGGCTGGTGGATCGGCTGGTCAACCGCATGCGCATGCCGGGGGACGGAGACATATTCGTTCCTGGAGTGGGGACCACCGTCCTAGGGACCACGTCGTCACCAGCATCCTCTGGTAATGACGACCTACCCACCGGGGCCGAGGTGTCGGCACTGGTAGAAGAAGCCCGGGCGATGATGCCCGGTGTGGTGGCCCATAGGCCCATTCGGGCATTCACTGGAGTGAGGGCTTTGACACCAGGAGGTCTAGGCCGGGATGCCAGCCGTAACTTCACCATCGTCGACCATGGGGCGGATATGTCCATGGCCATGCTGTCGGTGGTCGGTGGTAAACTTACCACCTACCGTCTTATGGCCGAGAGGATATCAGATCGCATTGCAAGCATCCTGGGAAACGGATCCTCGTGCCGTACCCACCTAGAGCTGCTGAACGATGATGATGGCGACGAAATACCAGAGGCCCACCGTGCCAGGTTCTGTTGGCAGTACGGCCCTATGGCATCGGAGGTATGGAGTAGTTGCCAGGATCGGGGCGCAGAGGAGATATGTAGCTGTCAGGGCGTCCTTCGAGGTGAGGTGGAACACTTCGTGGGCCTAGGTGCAGGGGGCATGGGTGAGATCGCTCGAAGAACTCGAGCGGGCATGGGCTATTGCCAGGGTACAGGATGCCTTCTTCGTCTATCATCGATAATAGGTCCCGGTGCCATGGAGGCGATATCCAGAGAACGCGAAAGAGGACTGCTGCCGGTGACCATGGGTGTCCAGATGCGTCAATCTGCTATGAGGGATTGCCTAATGAGGGTGTATGGGGTGAGACCATGAGCGATATCGATGTCCTAGTGGTCGGCCACGGTCTGGCCGGCAGCTTGTCCGCGTGTCTACTCTCTCGCACCATGTGTGTGGCCATGACCACAGGTGGAACGACGGCCACTGCGCTTTCCACAGGTTGCCTTGCCAGCGGTCCAGAAACATGTGACATCGCTTGGATAGAACATCATCTGCTGCCGCTGTTAGGATATGGTGGCATCGGTTACGTCAGTGGGGACCATCATGGTATCACCGAAGCCGGTAGCGTCCATAGGTCCCAGATGGCGCCGCGGTTCGTGGACGTTCCCCATGATGCTTCAGTGTCGGTATTGGATACCGGCACAGGAATATGGGATGCCAAGGGTGCCGCTCGAGGCATCGCCGCTCGAGGCATCGCTGTGGATGTGATCCCTTCGCCAATTGACCGCAGCCCCACATGGAGCATGCTGACCCGGCAGGCAGAGAAGATGACGGATGACATTAGGGGTGCAATGGCAGAGGCCAGTGGCGATGTGATCCTAGTCCCGCCTTTGTTCGGGTTGTCTGATCCTGAACGATACATGCGATCGCTGGAAGGATGTGGACGTTTGGTGAGGGAGGCCGTGGTGCCGCTGGGCTTGCCGGGGATGAGGCTCCAGGAAGCATTGCTGAGGGCCGCATCATCACGATGTACCGTCCTGGAGGGGATGAGGGCACTGGTCATACGCCGCGAGGGGGACTCGATCAGCGCTGCGGTGTTGCAGGACGGTCGGCGGCAAAGGACCATCACCTTCTCCTCATTGGTATTGGCCACCGGAGGCCTGGTCGGTGGAGGCCTTGAACCCAAGGGGATGGACCTAAGGGAATCCCTAGGGCTGTTCGAGGTGGATGGCACAGGGCTTCAGGTGCAGGAAGGTCATCCGGTGTTCCGTGATGGGGCGGTGTGCCAGAACGCAGTGGTGGCTGGAGCATTGCTTCCCGGGATGGAATATGGAGATGGAGGTGGGCTTATCGATGTGGCCAATAGTGTGAGGCGTTGCCTGGAGGCCCTTTCATGATACGCAACTCGTGTCTCAAGTGCGGCAGATGCATGGAGGTTTGTCCTGCACTAGTACACGATCCCGGATTCAATGGTCCTCGGGCGTTGGCGGTCGATCGAAGCAGACGGCCGTGGGGTTCGGAGCTCGACACATGGTCGTGCACTTCATGCGGTGCTTGTGTTGAGGCCTGCCCCGTGTGTCAGCCGCTCACGGATGCCATGAGGCTGATGAGACAGGATCTCCAGGATACAGGCCACCTTAGGATGCTGTCCAATCTGGAGGCCCATGGCCGGTCGGTGAGTCGAGGCCAATGGTCGATGGTGAACATGGAGGGAACACATCTTTACTTTCCGGGATGCATGGTGGCTGAGAGAATGCCTGAGACCATTGGGGGATTGGTCACGCTAACCTCGGGCTTCGGTGGCCTGCGAGTTCCTGATGGATGGGTCTGTTGCGGCTCCCCGCCTCATCGCATCGGCAAGGTCGATGTGGCCGATGAATTGGCGCAGACCAATAGAGCGCTGCTCCAGGGCACGGTCTATACATCCTGCCCCGGCTGTGCCGAGAGGCTTGGAGAGGATGGGGTCGATACAAGGCACGTTCTGGAGCTGATATATGATCACATCGACGAACTTGACATCCAGGATACGAGTATCCGGGTGGCGCTGCACCATCCATGCCATATGATGCGTGGTATGGGTCGGGAGGTGCTGGACAAGGCGTACGCGATCATCAATGCCGTACCGGGGACAGAGGTGGTGCACATGCGAGATCGGGATCGGTGCTGCGGCGGCGGGGGTGGGGTAATGTCCGCCCGGCCCGAGGTGGCGTTGAGAATGGCCCGGGAGCGTGTTGATCAGGCCGTAGCCGCTGGAGCGGAGTTGCTTCTGGCCCCGTGCCCGTTCTGTGTCATGAATCTGAGACGTGCGGACAGGCTGCCGACAATGGGCCTATTGGAATGGCTGACCTCGATCATCGCATAGTGAGCAAACTGACACCTGAATCCGGTTCCACCATGCGGATGTTGAACGGGATCCAGTCCCCGCTGGCGTTCACTCCTTTAACGTTTCGTATCCGCATGCGTCGCCGCAGTTCTGCATCGAAGCGAAGTTCAATGGTGCCATCGGATATGGCCATTAGATGGTTGACCGCTTGCTGGTCGTGCACGCCGTCGTGCAGGGTCATTATGGCGGTGCCGTAATCGGCGCGGATGCGTGATGCGGTGATCTGGAAGAACTTCAGAACGACGTTGGTCTGGTTGTATAGGAACAAGGTGGATACTGAATGTAAGAACACCCTGACCGGACGATCCTTGCCTCCAGCCACCGAGTCCACCTGGTACATGATGCCCTCGAGATCGGAAACGGGCATCACTCCATCGCGATGGTCCCCGGCCTCGCTGCCGAATGATCCCAACAGGCTGGTATGGAAATCCACTATGAACAGTCTGTTCCCTAACAGGGAGTCCACCTCCGCTCCCAGGCATCCTAAGGTGTCTGTGATGTCCCGGGGCACCTTGTCGACAGTGACGAATATAACTGTATCTCCTCGGTCAAGATAGTCATTGGCTAAGGATAGGGTGAACTCGAGCATGCCCACTCCGGGGCTACCGACCATAAGCATCGAGCACCAATCAGGTATGTCAATCTCCATGTTAACTCTCCTATAGTATAGGGACCAGTTCCATTCGGTATCCGTCGCCGTCCTTTCCCATGACCACCGCGTTTGCCCCGGTGAAAGGTTCCTGTCCAAAGATGATCGGAGTACCACCGATGCGATCCAACCTGATATGTACCGTGGCTAGGTCCGCCATCCTCTCTGCCGAGCCGCTGCTTCGTCCGGTGATACCTACGAAGATCGCATCCTGACGCATGATCGAGGCCAAGAACCCGACCATATCCCCTATCACATCACGGCCGTAGATACTCTCCAAGGTGTCGAATCCGACCATGGCAAGGTGAGGTCCGTGGCTGTCCGTCAGGTGGTATTGCATCTTCTGCCAGGTGAAATCCTGATGGGCATCGTCCCCTTCAAGTACCATTACCTGTGCACTGGTGAACTCATCGCTCATGTGGTCGATCCTTTCGGCAACACGTACATGGGCATCAAACTGCGATTCAGGAACTGCTTGCACCAGTCTCTGCCTGAGACTGGATGATGACACTCTCCTTTGGGGGACGCACATTACCCCGCGCCCCTGCATGGCGAAGTTGGCGATGAGCGAGGATTCCAGAGTGCGGCTGATCGACTGTGGAACATCGGCACCGATCTCAATTAGCACCACTGCCCCTCTCTCAACGCCGCCATACAGGAGATGATCTATGGGCGCTACTCCCATGGATAGTAGGCCAGCGCTATCCTCCACGGTCTGCCAAGGGCGCATATCATATCCATTGCGGTGCGATTCCTGAGGGAAGCAGTTGAACCGTCCATCTTTCAAGGTGTACAGATACTGTGGTTGCCGTATCTCACATCCTCTCAGTTTGAGTATATCGAGTTCTCTGACCCGGCGCCCCTCGAAGTCCATCTTATCCATCTTGATAACTCCGTCGCTGAGGTAGTCGAGTGGGGTGTCGTAGCTCTCCAGCACGAATATGACATTGACCCCCTGACCTTCGACCATATCCTTCTGCATGGCCAATATAAGCTGGGCCGGCCCCATGCCATACATCTCCGCTAGGGCGTCGACGCTGTCCATAACGACCAGAGACCGTTGGGGTTGCGCCTCTTGGATCATGGCCAGCAATGTGTCCATCTCGGATATTTCGGTGCCGATGACCACCTCCAGTCTGCAATTGCTTGGGTCCATGGACCGACCAGCGAGCCCGTTGGACAAATCATCGCTCTTCGACCCCGTCACACCATTGGTCCTCTGAACTCGTTCTTCTAGCCAGGGGAATTGACGAAACAACGATCTATCGGACACTCTGGTGGACATGTAGAATGAGCGATCCACGGCGGCCAAAGACTCCACGGCCTGGAGGGCGAATGTGGTCTTACCTGCCCCAGCCCTTCCCCGTACGATCAGTGAGTGACCGCCGGGGTTACCGAAGAATTCGATGATCTCGGAGGGGATGCGATTCAGATTGGAGCTCATGGAATGGATCCTCAATCATCCCAGCTGGTATGCGACAGATAAACCCTTGTTCGTGGTTGCGTTCATTGATAATCACTGTTTGACACCTATCCAGATATATAGGCATATGTGGATACACGGAAGGAGGTCTGGTTCTGAAGGCGGTGATACTCGCAGCGGGCCAGGGGACGAGGCTTCGTCCCTTTACAGTTAACCGGCCCAAGGGCATGATACCTGTTGGCAACCGGCCGATCATCGAGCATGCGATCGATTCGTTGGTGGCCAATGGGGTAAGGGATATTGTGCTGGTGGTCGGGTATTGCAAGGAACAGGTCATGAGCCACTTCGGTGATGGTCGC
>JAUVWO010000077.1 GCA_030604065.1 Methanomassiliicoccales archaeon
GATGGCCTTTCGGTCTTGTTTATTCTTGGCAGTTAAAACATAACGGAAGGCCACTTTTCTACCTATGCAAAATGTTCATAGAGAAGGACGAATTGACACTCAGTTCTCGCTAAGTGTCAAACTCGGGATAATAAGAAAAAAGGTTTGGATGCTCTCGGTGCATTACCTTTTTGATTGAAATCATAATATAAATGTCTGGATGTTCGATGTTCAAACCCCTCGCGCCATATCATCCCATGTATGTTCTATTTATCGATAAGGATTCATGGTACAGGCCTCTTGTTCCGCTTCCGTTACTGCTTTTCACTATAGGATACAACGGAAGCATGATCGGCCATCTGCCCGCATTTCCCCTGTTAATTCGTATTCGCATTCCTGATGAGGGGCAATGTTTATCTCCGACAGCGTATGGTCGTTTGTTGTGGCCGTACAGCCACCTACGCGGACATGATATCATGGCACTCATGAAGCTTGGACTAGGCATCGATACTGGCGGCACCTACACCGATGCAGTTATTATAGACATGACAACGAATGAGGTCCTCAGTAAGGCCAAATCCCTTACGACCCACCACGACCTCGCTATTGGTCTTGTACAGTCGGTCAGGAAGGTGTTCACAGATGGGCTGTCACCAGAGGACGTTGATCTCGTGGGCATTTCCACGACCTTGGCCACTAACTCGATCCTAGAGGGGGTGGGTGGTGAGGTTGGTCTGATACTCATCGGGTGGGAGCCTCTCAAAGCCATTGACATGGGCGAGACCGTCAGGGCCAATATCCAAGGCGGATTCGATTACAACGGACGAATGGTTCATGCCATTTCCAAGGACGAAGTTCATGATGCCGTAAGATCGATGGAGAAGAACGTTGACGCCATAGCCCTAGCCGGACTATTCTCCACGATCAACGCGTCCCAGGAAAAGCAGGTCCGAACCATCATTCGGGAGATGACCGACCTGCCGGTGGTGGCAGGTTATGAACTATCAATGGATCTGGGCATCGACGTGCGGGCAGAGACTGCAGTGCTCAATGGCAAACTGATCCCGGTGATGGATAGATTTTTCCGTGACATCGACTCCACCTTCAAATCCATGGGCCTGACGGCACCGATCATGGTTGCCAAAGGGGATGGATCTATAATGAATATGGAATCTGCCAAGCTGAGGCCTGTGGAGACCATCCTATCCGGCCCCTCGGCGAGTGCGATTGGTGGCCGCATGCTCTCAGGACTGGATGAGTGCGTCATTGTCGATATAGGGGGAACTAGCACGGACATCGCCGTCCTGTCCGAAGGATACCCTGAAGTACAGTCAATGGGTGCCACCGTCGGCAGATGGCGCACCAGGGTTCGAGCGGTGGACATGTGGACCGCGGCCCTCGGGGGAGATTCACGAATCTATACGAAGAACCTCAAGCTGGGTATCGGTCCAGGCCGGGTCTTGCCCCTATGCATAGTGGCAGAGAGTTGGCCAGGCATCGCCGAGCAGGTATGGCGTTGTCATGACACCGACATATTCATTCCTACAGCAAAGCAATCTCAGGGCCTATCCGGGAACATTGGCATTATCCTAGACACGATCAAGAAGAACGGCCCCCTGTCCATCTTAGATATCCGCAATCTCATCGATGGAATATGACTGGTAGAGGATTATCTTGATGAACTGGTGAACAGGAGATTTCTGCAAAGAGGGGGTCTCACACTCACCGATATATTACACCACACAGGAGAGCAGGAGATAGGCGACAAGAGCGCTTCCTCGGCCGGCGTGGGAATGCTATCCCAGCGGATGGATATTGATGAGAGCACGTTCGTATCCAAGGTCAAGGAGCTTGTCCACACCAGGATAACGACAGAGATCGTACGCAAGTTATTGGAGGACGAGCTGGGCGATCAACCCACGGGCGACCTTATGGATAGGGTCATGGACAAGTCCACTAGGGGAGACATTGGCTCTGTGCTTTGCTTCCGAACGACCCTTGACCGACCGATCGTGGGAGTGGGGGCCCCGGCGAGCTTCGTGATGCCTGAGGTGGCCCGCAGGCTGGGAGCCGAACTAGTGCTGCCCCATGATCTTGAGGTCGGGAATGCGGTCGGTGCCGTCTGTTCCAAGGTGACAGAGGTCATCTCCGCAAATGTGACCCATGCATCCAACTACAACTACGTGGCCAACATACCATTCATGGGTACGCTGCAGTACCCCTACTATGAATCGGCCATAAGTTCCATAAAGCGGAGCCTGGAACGATTTGTGGTCGACAAGGTGGCCAAAGAAGGGGGAATGAACATCAGGGTGCAGTACTCGGTCAAGGATTTCATCGCCCTTGAGGGCCGCTGGGGTTGGTGGGACGGCCAGGTGGGACGACAGATGAAGAACGCAGAGGTCACTGTGAGAGCAGTGGGCGACCCCACCTTCCGCTGACACGCACCCGCATTTCTAGTGGAACGATTGAAATATCTGACCATCGCTCGTTACCCGGAAATGAGGCTGTTGGATGACCACGAATCGAAAAATCGGATTGGGTGTGGACACTGGTGGAACGTACACCGACGCGGCCATCGTGGACCTCAATAGCCTTGAGGTGTTGGCCTCGGCCAAATCCCAGACGACCCACCATGATCTTGCAATAGGCCTCCTTCAGTCGGTAGATGATGTCCTAGGATCATCAGGCATGGATCCATCTGATATCTCGATGGTGGGCATATCCACCACGCTGGCTACGAACTCGATCCTTGAGGGGAGAGGTGGTGATGTAGGCCTTATCCTAATAGGATGGAGCCCCATAGGGGACGTGGATTTCGGTGAGGACGTCCAAGCTGTGATCAAGGGTAGGGTGGATCACAACGGTCGAATATCCGAGAGCGTGGACGCAAAGGAGTTGGATGAGGCCATAGCCGCCGTGACCAAGGATACCGATGCGGTGGCAGTATCGGGCATCTTCTCGGTCTTCAACAGCTCACTTGAGAACCAGGTGCGCAGGCGGGTGAGAGAGATCGCTGGTCTCCCGGTGATCGTGGGCACAGATCTCACAACGGAGCTAGGCATAGACCTGCGCACAGAGACCGCAGTGCTCAATGCCCGATTGATCCCGGTGCTGAACCGATTCTTCGATGACGTTAGCCATACATTCTCAGAAAGGGGACTGAAATCCCCCATAATGATCTATAAGGGCGATGGATCCCTAATGAACCTGGAGACAGCCAGGCTGCGACCGGTGGAAACGATCCTTTCCGGACCGGCTGCTAGCGCCATGGGTGGTTGTATCCTCGCCGGGCTCAAGGACTGCATCATCGTGGACATCGGCGGAACGAGCACTGACATCGGATTCCTTGATGGAGGATTCCCTCGCATTCAAAAGGAGGGCGCCACCGTCGGCAGATGGCGCACCAGGGTTCGAGCGGTGGACATGTGGACCGCGGCCCTCGGGGGAGACTCCCACATCTGGTTGCGCAACAGGGAGCCTCAGATAGGTCCCGAGAGAGTAGTTCCACTATGCATGACCTCGATAGAACACCCGAGCCTGCGACAGCGGCTATCAGAGGGCAGACTGGAGCACCTCATCGCCTACCCCAGCAGGGGTACGGGATTGACCGGTAACCTCAGGAAGGTGTACGACTTCATCCTGGACAACGACCTAGTGGATGAGAGAGACATCCGCGACGGCCTTAAAGGCATATGGCTGGTGACAGAATATCTGGAACGGCTGAAACGAATCGGAGCCGTAGTAGGTGTGGGACTGACCCCTACCGACCTGCTGCACTCCAGCGGGGAATGCTTCCTGGGCGATGCCGAGGCGTCCGAACTGGGCCTGCAATTGCTGGCCGATCGTATGTTCCGATCCAGGGATGACACGCTGGACATGCTACGGAACGAACTTGAGATACGAATAGCATCCGAGGTGGCGAGGAAGCTATTGATGGATGAGTTCGAAGTCATACCTGGAGGTGGATGGGACGAAGAGCTTGTCCGTAAAGCGGTCACCCCTTCAGATGGGTCCAGCATAAGGCTTTCCACCCATCTGGACCGGCCCCTTGTCTGCGTAGGCGCCCCCGCCCAGTTCCTGATGCCTCCCCTCTCCGCTCGACTAGGCGCCGATGTCATCATACCTCAAGACAGTATCGTGGGTAATGCGGTCGGTGCCGTTTGCTCTAAGATCACTGACGTAGTGACGGTCACCGTTCAGCCAGGTTACCATAGCAACTACATGGTCAGACCACCACTCATCGGGCTACAGGAACATCAGCACCTGTCTTCAGCGATCAATGCCGCCAGCACCAACGCCGCGCGTTATGTGCATCGTCGGGTAGAGGAAGCAGGGGGCACGGACGTAGAGGTCATCGTGACCCGCAGTGAGCTGAGGGCCAATGAAGGGGAGGGTAGCGATGCTGATCAACTCAACTTCGTCGAAGTTACCGCAAGAGCGGTGGGCGTTCCCGATCTGGATCGTCTTTCTCGAGGACAGGTTTCCGAGACCAAGGACCGTGAACAGCTCTTGGGCGTTGAGGCCTGGAGGCGTTAAGGAGTAGGGTAGACTATGGCCAAAGTGTACCTCGCCGCACCTTTGTTCCCACTGTTGGAAAGGGAGTTCAACCGGTTGGTGGCCATCGAAATGAGCATGGCCTTCGCTCTACTGTCCCCACCATGGTCGTTCACGGCCAGACGATCTCAGGATGCCATGTTGGATACGATTATCTATGCGGATGGCGATGGTGCCATGTGAAAGGACTGGGACCCATACTTTTTCTGGCGGCCGCTTTCTTACTGGTCAACGTGGGGGCATTGGCCATATCGACAGTGTTCCCCAATGGCTCGGGAGCCTTCGATGATCCGTCGGATCCTGTCAACTCGTTGTTCTACCTTGTGATGATAGTGGCGATGACTGGAGTAGTGCTCCTCTTGATAAGAATAGGGGTTGATTTTCTAGTAAAGGCCTTGTTCGGTCTCTCCTTCCTTATTGCACTATTCTATGCGATATTCCCATTGACCTACATAGTGACCGGGAACGATATAGTGTCCCTAGCCGTGGGAGGCGGACTGTCAACGATGCTGCTGGTCGTCATGTTCCTCCGACCAACGTGGTGGCTGCTCGATGCCATTGGCATCCTAGTGGCTATGGCCGTGGCTACTCTAATAGGCATATCATTGTCCTTGATCCCAGTGCTATTGTTACTGGTGGCCCTGGCAGCCTACGATGCCTGGGCGGTCTACAGGACCAGGCACATGCTGGCCCTGGCCGAGGGCGTGGCCAGGATGAAGCTACCTATCATGTTAATAGCACCCAAACGTGGCAAGGTCGATATGGAGCGTATAAGGAATCTAGACGTGGATGATGGAGACGACAGAGACGTGGTGCTCATGGGAGTCGGCGATGTCGTGATACCATCGATCCTCACGGTATCAGCGTATCGGTTCCTCGACCCGACGATGTCGTCCATCGGGAACGCGAACCTGATCGTAGCCCTGTGCACCATGATCGGGGCCCTATTAGGCCTGTTCCTGCTCATGAGGATCGTCATGCGTGGACGTCCACAGGCGGGCCTGCCAATTCTCAACGGCGGAGCGATCATCGGGTTCCTAATAGGTTACGCTCTGACCGCTCTCTAAGACCGTGGGATAAATGATAAGTGCATGTTGAACGGTCTCTATGGAGACATGATGCGCTTTATCGTGCTCTCGGACATCCATGGCAGGGCTGATGCAACGGACTGGATACGGCAATTGGTATCGGAAAACAGCGCCGACGCCCTCCTAGTGCTGGGGGATATATCCCATTTCGGACCCCTGACATATATAGAGGGGTTTCTGACCAACCTCAACCTGCCCGTGTACGCCATCCCTGGCAACTGCGATCCACCCGGAACGCTGGAAGTCATAAGGAGGACTGCCACGGCCCTTCATCTCACCCGAATCGATATCTCCGAGCGCGTTTTCGTTGGCGTGGGGGGGAGCAACCCCACCATTTTCGACACCCCTTTCGAGCTGTCTGAGGATGAATTAGATGCCTCCCTGGAACCGCTGATGGAGGGGGTGGACATCCTGATAACCCACGCCCCGCCCTACGGGATCAATGACACCACACCGTCCGGTCAGCATGTCGGTTCTACTGCCCTTCGCAGGCTGGTGGACCTGTACCGCCCCGAATTGGTCCTCAGCGGCCATATACACGAAGCCAGGGGCATTGTGGAGGTTGGCGGAATCAAGTATATGAACCCGGGAGCAGCCCGTGATGGACTCGCCGGGCTGATGGATATAGATGATGATATCCATCTTAAGCTCCTTGAGTCCCATCAATGAAAAGGCTTTTATATTCATTTAAATTTAGGTTGCCCGGTTAGCATGGCTCTTTGGCAAGGAAGGTCGAGAAGGAAACCCTCCGGTGGTCGATACCGTCCCTTCAGGGGGAAGAGGAAGTTCGAGATCGGTAGGGAGAAGCAATTCACCCACGTGGGAATGGAGAGCTACAAGCTCTACCGCACCAAGGGCAACAACCAGAAGGTTAAGCTCCTTGAAGCAGAGTTCGCCAATGTGGCGGATAAGAACAACACCATCACGCGGGTCAAGATCCTGAACGTCACCGAAAACTCCGCGAACCCCAATTACATCCAGCGTAACATACTCAACAAGGGTGCCGTGATCGAGACAGAGCTCGGTGCTGCAATCATTACATCGAGACCTGGACAGAGCGGTGTGGTCAACGCGGTCCTCAGAGAATAGGGCCGCATTTTGTTTCCCTGTTCTCAACGAGGTCGGACATGGCATACGACGAGGATACTGCTTGGATCCTATGGCCAGAATATTTCGATGCGGGCCGTAGCCGCGCAGAGGGGCGCAGGATGGCAGCGTCGCA
>JAUVWO010000090.1 GCA_030604065.1 Methanomassiliicoccales archaeon
GCCACGACCTCATGTTGGTAATTCTGGAGGATGCCCAAAACAACAGGGTCCCGGTGGAGCTGGACATGGAAAGCGACCACTTCGTCCCCTTCACCATCGGTATAGCCATCGACTGCCTCTACGCCTATGATCTCACTGTCACCCTGCAATCCTATCTGGATCGCACCTTGAGCGATCTGAGATTGCTGCTCGATGCCGGTTCCAGAGTGAGGCTGGTGAAAGGGACATACTCCGGCGACGTCTCTCACTTCGGCCACATAGAGGATCGATTGCTTGATATGGCCCAGGGACTGTTGGCAGATGGGGTGCCTTTCACCCTCGGCACCCATGATCCAGTGATGGTACAGATGATGAGGGATGACCTTGTGGACAGGATCGGGGTGATCGAATTCGGATTCCTTAAGGGGTTGGCGAACGAGACGAAGTTGTCGTTGATGGCAGAAAGGCATCCAGTGGCCGAGTACGTGCCTTACGGTGAGGGGGGAGAGGCCTACGAGGCGCGCCGCCTGAATTACGAAGGACAGCTAGAGGTATTAGGTCGAATGTCCATGCCATGACGGTCCTTTCCATACCTTGATAAAGCTTGACATGATGTACAGACCGTTCTGATGATCGACAAACAAAAACTTCGAGCCTTGATCCAGATCATTAGACCGGAGCTCACGGTCGGCGCAGGAATGTGCACCGTCACCGGAACAGTGTTGGCCTTAGGAGCCATCCCCACCATTGCCATTGGGTTGACCGGGTTCTTGATCGTGTTCCTCATCGCCGCTTTCGACATGGTCGAGAACGATGTATACGATCAAGAAGTGGATCGTGTAAACGCACCGAAAAGACCCATACCATCTGGCTTGATCAGTCCAAGACAGGCCATGGTCATCTCAGGGGTGTGCGTGGTCGGTTCCGTGCTGCTCTCCGTCATGATATCATGGACCGTCCTGGCACTGACCCTGTTCCTAATAGTGGTCGGTCATTTATACAACTGGAAGGGCAAGGACGATGGACTGTTGGGCAATATGATGGTGAGCATCTCCGTTGGTACCGGTTTCATCATGGGGGCGGTCATTGTCAATCGGCCGTTCGAGCCACTGGTGTGGGCGTTCGCCCTGATGGGCTTCCTTATCAACCTATCACTGGAGCTCATCGGTGACGCTGTGGACCGGGAGGGGGACATGTTGAGAGGATCACGAAGTCTAGCGATCACCCATGGGCGGGAGACGGCACTAAACCTTTCCTTCGTCCTGCTATGCCTGTTCACCCTGGCCTCGATGATCCCCTACGTTTTCGGTTCGATGGGGTTGGAATACCTCCTGGTCATTCTTCCCCTGGACGCACTTGTAATATTCATGGGTCTGAAGGTCCTAGGCGACATTGACGTGCACAGGATCCGAAACCGGGTGAAGACCATATACTTGTCACTGACGCTGGCCATGGTCCTCATAATCATTATGAGGGTGACCGTACCAGTGATCACATTGACATGATATTGAGGATTCGCCCATCGGCATCTGCGCTGGGTTCGTGGCCTTCCCTCCATTCTATGCGGTATCGGGAAGGTTGAAAGAGGTCCACCCCGCAGTGTGGGTACTATTCGCGCTCTGCCTGCTGTTCTTCATATTGTATCCTTATTGACCGATCGAGAAACGTCGACAGCCCCCAGAAACAGATGTACACCACCATACGATCCCTTCCCGCCTCACTTGATCGAAGGGAGGCTTGTCGACCGAAGCATCATAATCATTGACGCCATAAGGTAGATGGCATGCCTGTGACAGGAGCAAGTGAGATGGCGAGGATGCTGGTCATGACGCCCTCGTTCGAGGATGTCGGAAAGGCTGCGATCGCCACGTTGGCCAAGAAACTGCTCCTGGACCGGGGCATAGATGTGATGATCGAAGACAGAGTCCTGTTTGCCCATCATGGACATGGAGGGCCGCTCCTCTCCGGGCATCTGGACACGGTCCCCTTCGATGCCACCGGATGGACATTTCCTCAAGGAGAGATCGTCAATGGATCCCTGTATGGTCGAGGGTCCGTTGACATGAAAGGCGCCTGCGCCGCCATGATCGAAGTCGCTGGACGTTGCGTGGAACGGGATGTTCCAGTACGTGTGGCACTTACCCTGGACGAGGAGTATGGCGGCATGCGAGGAGCGGCGGAGGTGGCCAAGCTCATCGCCACCGATCCACCTCCCATTACGGTCATTGGGGAGCCCACCGCCATGGTGCCGATGATGGGTGAACGGGGGTATCACTACATACAGGTCGTCACCCGAGGCAGAACGGTGCATTCTGCGATCCATTGGAAAGGAGAGAACGCCATATACGGTATGGCCAAGGTGATCGAGGCCTTGGAGAGATACTCGATAGAGAACGGTCCCGGATGCGATATGAATGTCTCGCCCAACATCATCGAGACCCCTAAGACGACCCAAGGAAACATGGTTCCAGAGGAGTGTCGCCTTCATCTTGACATCCGCTTCACCGGTGAATTGGACATGGGCTCCGTGGAGTCCAGGATCAAAGGGATAATAGGTGAGGACAACGGTCTCAAGTTCTCATTGGAAAGACCTCTGAATGATGGCTCGCCCATATATTCGCCCCCAGCACGATTCAAGATGGATGCGCCCTTGATGAGAACGGTGGAATCGATCATAGGACGTAGATTCGGAGAGGCACAATACACCACCGAGGCCACGGTGTACTCGAGGACCTTGGATAACATCATGATCTGGGGCCCCGGGAACCCAATGATGGCCCATGCGGTGGACGAACGCATTCTATCAACGGATATCGAATCCTATACTAATGACCTGTGGAACCTATTGAAGAGGATCGTTGATAGAGAACAACCATCCAATGAAAAGGAGGGTTTGTAACCTTCACACATCCTGAAGCAATGAATGACCCATGATGGACTGAAGCTCCCTGCCAAGTAGTGTTCTCAGTTCTGGATCGATAAGAGATCAAAACAATGGGATGTTCCTATACTCGAATGACAAAATAGCCAAGAGATTCAACTATATGATGTGCAATTTAATAAAACATTATAATAAAGGTAATCAAATATCAATTGGTGGATTTAGATTTCAAGATTTGTCACGGAGAGGGGCCCGCTCCGAAATATTCCTATTATCACATATGGAAAGCATACAACGTCATCAACGATTATGGACCCATCGGTAGGAAGAAACTATCCACCCATTTAAGGCTCGGGGAGGGTAGCACTCGAACCATACTATGCAAAATGATACAGGAAGGCACCGTTGAAATCACCAAGACCGGAGCGATTCTTACAGAAAGGGGTTTGAAACTCCTTAGAAATTCGACAATTGATGTGAGACCGGTCGACCTTAGAGCAATAACCATTGCCAAGATCAACTGTGCTATCAGAGTTCCCGGCCATGCACATCTTGTGAAGAGTGGGTGTGAACAGAGGGACCAGGCTGTTAAAGCAGGAGCATTTGGGGCAACGACCCTGTTGGTCAAGAATGGAGCGATCATCTTGCCGGAGATCGACCTCAATGTATCAGATGATGTCGATGAAGCACTAAGGAACACGTTCGATCTAATGGAGGGGGATGTCATCATCATCGGATCGGCCATGAGCTATGAGTCCGCTGAGAGAGGGGCAGTTGCAGCTGCCCTCAATCTTATGGAAAAGACCGCCGGGACTGAGGAAGCGGTCATGAGCATCCTGGAATCGAATTCAGACCTGGAATCATTGGGCATAGCCATTCATGAGCTGCTCGGTCGGTTGCCATTGGCAATAAGATCCAAGAATTGTGGCGTTCTCATCGAGGACGGGTCCGTTGTCGAGCGGAATTTCGATGGCCCGATCCTGCAAGAAGCTTTTCATAAGAAGGTGGTGGTCAGACGAAATTCACCCCAGGGTACGGCGTTCCATGGCATACCCATTGTCGCAGTGCCCATTACTCGTGGGGATGATGTCGTTGCTGTTATTGGGGTGGTCGATATCACCAAGGGAGCCTTGTTCGATCTGATAACACGGGCTCAACAGATATGATGTGCAAGATCGTACATTTACTATGTAAAAATAATCTAATTGATATAATGTAACTACATCTACTCTAATATTATTACGTGACGATCTTAAGTGCTAGAAAATTAACCTATTTATAGTTATTTTTATTTATTCTTTAATGATCGTAATTTCCAGGGGCTGGTCCCTCCATCCATGTCATCACCCGGTCAATCCATCCAATATTTTTTTCATATGTTCTTATACTATGTCTCTGAAATAATCAAGTGGAGGTACCTTAATGGTAACCACACAAGAAATGATAGACATTGTGGTCACGGGCAAGGATGAAGAGATCAAATCCTTGACCATAAAGGCCCTGGATGAAGGGATGTCAGCCGATGATATCCTGAATGACGCCCTCATACCTGCAATGGGTATTGTGGGCGATAAGTACGAGAAGGGAGAATACTACCTTCCCCAGATGCTGCTATCTGCTAACACGTTCTATGCATCGTTCGATGTGATACAACCCATGATCTCTGGTAATGGCAGTGCCTCGAAGGGGACGATTGTGGTGGGTGTTGTCGAAGGAGACATTCACGACATCGGCAAGAACATCGTGAAGACCATGCTTCAGGCGAACGGTTTCAATATGATCGACCTGACCAAGGATGTTGCCATCGAAGATTGGGTGGACACCGTTCGGGATAAAAAACCGGACATGATCGGAATGACCACCCTCATGACCCCAACGATGAGGAACATGCGTAGAGTTATAGAGGATCTTGAGGACGAAGGGCTCCGAAGTGGAGTGAAGGTGATCCTAGGTGGAGGACCGGTCTCCAAGAAGTTCGCGGACAAGATCGGTGCCGATGGCTATGGCGATAACGAGAACGAGGCGGTCGATCTGGTAAAAAGCCTACTGGGGTGTGACTGAGATGCCTCAAGACATGACGCCAATGCAGAGAGTTGTCGCGGCTCTAACCTTCGACACTCCAGACAGAGTTCCTGTGGGCCTCTACTTCCAGAGCGCATCCCAGTATGACCTGATGGATGCTGACTATACGTGGGAAGAAGCGCTGACCCATTCTCGAAAGCAATACAAGATCGTAGAGAAGCATTACACCAAATGGGGCGCCGACAACTTCTTCCTGCCCCTGGACTTCAGGGCGGAAGGCGAGGCCTTCGGAGCGAAGCTGTCCTATAAACTTCGCTGCGGAGAGGGATTCCGTATGCCGATCTCCACCGAGTTCGTCATCAACAGTTATGATGATATCGACAAGCTACAAGTGTTCGATCCCTACAAGGATGGCCGGCTACCCACAATACTCAATACGATCGATAAGCTCTCAAACAAGTACGCCAACAAGGTCCCGGTGATCGGTTTCGTCAACAACCCGGTGGACATCCTCGCCGACATCTATGCGGGACGGTACGAGACCATATACACCGACCTATTGAAAAATCCAGACTTCATCCACAGGGCGTTGACGGTGATCACCGAGGGATGCATAGAGTTCGGCAAGGCGATGGTGGCATCGGGGGCTACAGCGATCGCCACGGTCATTGGTGGCACCACCAACCAAGTAGTATCACCCGACCAATACAAGGAGTTCGTCGCCGACTACCATCAGAAGATCCTGTCCAGTCCGGTGACGGTGATAATTCCCGGTGACAGCCTCAAGCGTACGATAGAGGTCGCGGCCCGTCATCTCTAGTCGTCGAGGACGTTCTCCTCCTCCAATTCTTCTAGGATGCGCTTCC
>JAUVWO010000115.1 GCA_030604065.1 Methanomassiliicoccales archaeon
CAGAAGGGCATCTTTAAAGCAATCATAGGGTCCATTGGTTCGAATGCCCGGCCCAGACACTTGATCATCTCACAAGAGCTGCACAGCTTGATCTCTACCATACAGTCGTCTCTCAAGGTGGCGATGACCTTGGTCTTCATCTGGCATGCACCCGGTATGACCCTTATTACGACCCTGTCCAACATTAGAAAGCCTCACGATCCCTTCCGTCTAAGTCTTTCGAAGACTCCTGATGCGCTAATATCAGCCATGACGATCACCGCGACCGCTGTATCGTTGTCTAACACTGGCTGTGCCACCATTGGCATGTCCATGAATGGCCCGGATGCAGAGGTATAAGCTACCCTTTTCTGATCTCTAAGGGCCTCCTCCGCTATCTTGCAGGTATAGTCAACATCGACGACCGCTCCATCGATCAGACGAACCCCTGGTCTGTTGCGGCTTCTTATTCCGATAGGGATTCGACCAAGCATCTCATGTAGTGCCATCGCGATCGGCAGAAGTTGATATGCATCGGAGTCGCATCTGATCGCTCCCTGTCCCGACCCTGCTCGCTTATCCTTTGATATCAGGTGCAGCCCGGCAGTCACTGCGCCTCTCTCTGCCACGAAGAACGTAGTGGCTGAACCTATGATGATGACATCCCCATCCTTATAATGGAAGTAGCGACGTAGACTACCTAACAGGTCCTCACTACCATCCCCTCTGTTCTCCGGAAATTTCAACTTGCCGTTTACACATACGAGAGTGGTCGCGCCCGCTGCCCCTGCCCTGACGGCCATGTCACGTTGCTCGCAACCAAGAACGATCTTATCTGCCATTCTTCTGATCATCACCGCGAAATTGCATGTGCTGACCGTCAGAGGTGTGCTGGGAATATCGTTCACCTCAAGACCGATGCTTTCGAGCTTCTCTCTACCTTTTTCGGTGATGATCGTCCCCCTTCTTGTGTTCTCAATGCAATCGTCTGCCAACATTGCATCCAATATGGTCCTGGTGCTGCCTTCGCCTATTCCAAGCTCGTTAGCAAGAGCCTTTCTGCCGATCGGTCCCCTGTTCACGATAACCGTGTATGCCTTCCAAACATGATATAGGGTGAATTTGGGGGCTGGACCGCCTCTAGATTCGGCCCGGTAGTTAAGGACCATCAACGGATGGATAGTATATCCAGTGCCATAAATCTAACTGTCTGAACTATTGTTATTTTGATAATATTAACGGCGATAAGGGGAAAGATTTAATAACGCTTCATTCGTAACTCGGCGTGATGACTGAGGGGTCGGAGCCATTCATTATAATCGATAATGTCTCGAAGAACTTTAACGGATCCCCTGTACTAAAAAATGTAAATGCTAGGCTGGGGCCTGGAGAGATTCTTGGTCTGATAGGCAAGAGTGGTGCAGGAAAATCCGTCCTCATCCATATGCTGAGAGGGAGCGTGGATTATAAGCCAGATGAAGGCAGGATAATCTATCGTGTCAATCTATGCGATGTATGCGGTCGCGTAGATCTGCCCCAAGAGGGCACGCCATGTTCCCGCTGTGGCGGGGTCACAGATACGATCGAGGTCGACTACTGGAACCTAAACGATAGGGATCCAATAAGGCTTGAGTTGAGGTCTCGCATCGCCATCATGCTCCAGAGGACTTTCGCACTGTACGGTGAGAAGACCGTCATAGAGAACATCTTCGAGGCCTTGGGCGAGAAGATGGATAAGTCGGAAAAGGTCGAGAAGGCTATAGAACTTCTTAAAATGGTGAATCTAACCCACAGGACCACACACATAGCTCGGGACCTCTCTGGCGGAGAGAAGCAGAGAGTGGTTCTGGCCCGTCAGCTGGCCAAGGACCCTATCATATTCCTGGCCGATGAACCTACAGGAACGCTCGATCCGCAGACCGCCGAGATAGTCCACAAAACCTTGGTGAATGTGGTCAAGGAAAGGAAAATTGCCATGGTGGTGTCCTCCCACTGGCCCGACGCCATAAAGGCGCTTTCTGATTATGCAATGTGGCTGCATATGGGTGAGATCAAGGTGGAGGGGAATCCTGATGATGTCGCTAACGAGTTCATGAAGGACTATAAGTTCATCAAGGCCGAGCGAGTCGATATCGGAATTCCAGTTGTAAAGGTGGACGGAGCTAAGAAGTACTATTTCTCAGTCGTTCGTGGCGTGGTGAAGGCCGTCGATGGTGTTTCGCTTGAGATCTGTGAGAAGGAGATTTTCGCTTTGGTTGGTATAAGTGGAGCAGGTAAGACCACGCTTTCCCGGATGATAGCAGGGATCACTCCGGCTACCGATGGCAAGGTGATGATCCGAATAGGCGATGGCATGGTGGACATGTCCGAGCCCGGCCCGGAGGGTAAGGGGAGGGCCACTCAATATATTGGATTCCTCCACCAGGAATATACCCTTTATCCGTTCGATAATATCCTCCGCAATCTGTCGGTCTGTATCGGTATGAAGATGCCCGCAGAGCTGGCCAAGATGAAGGCCATCCAAGTGTTGAAGGGGGTTGGCTTCGAGGATCAGGAGGTGGATCGCATTCTGTACGCATATCCTGATGCACTGAGCGTAGGAGAACGTCAGCGAATAGCCTTCGCCCAAGTGTTGATCAAGGAGCCACGTCTTGTCATACTGGATGAACCAACCGGTACCATGGACCCCATTACCAAGCTGGCAGTGGCTAAATCGGTCCTAAGTGCCCGGAAGAAGTTGGGCGAGACATTCCTTGTGGTCAGCCATGACATGGATTTCGTTATGAACTGTTGTGACAGGGCCGCACTGATGAAAGGTGGAAAGAATATAGCCATTGGAGAACCGAAATCTATAATTAGTCATCTCACCGAACGGGAGTCAGAGGTAATGCTCCATGGCGGTGTAGAGGATTGAAGGACCGAATCGGTAGGCACATGAGCTTCGTCGAGTGCCGCGAGTCACGCGGCCTCGGCGTCGGTGGCGGGTTAGCAGCCAGGGCTACCATATCTGAGAGCGGAAGGGATGTGGTGGCCATTGCCATGGGCCCAGGGAAGCGGCATATCACCAAGCCTGTGTGCGAGATCACCTACGCCTTGCGTGAGGAGGGGATCGATACCAGTGTCATTGTTCTGAACGCTGGTTCGGGGGTTCCTGCTGACGCTCCCAATGTCAATACGGGGTCGCAGTTCGGCCTCGATCAGATCGAACGAGATCGCATACAGCAATTCAAGGTTGCATTGATCCACCTAGGCAACGTCAGGAAGCACATGGTATACAAGGCCAGATTGATACTAAGGAATGTGGACATACCGGCGGTCGTGGTATGCCAGGCCCCGGTGGACTTCGAAGACTTTGCCAGGGTCGGGGTTAAGACCCGTACGGTAATGCCCCATGAGGACAACATCAATACCAAGGGGGCGGTGATGGAGATAGTGACCGATGTGGTCAGGGGCGCCACTTGCCAGCAGGAGAAGCTGGACGAGATCGTGTCTAAGGTCAGAAAGACCTTGGGTCACTGAACATCGATATCAAAACCCACTAGATGGGTCCAGCAGGCAACCTCTTGGAAACCATAGTTGGCCCTGAGAAAGTCGTCAGCAGGCCCAGAGACGCTTCCTCCTGATATGTTTTGAATGCCATCGATGCCTTCGAGGTACCCAAAGCCCAGGTCCTTGATGACAAAGTAGGGACTTCCGACGACATCCACGTCCATGTACATGATGAAATCATCGCTCAGAAATGCCACGTCCTCGCGTTCACTATACTTTTCTCTTAACTTCTCCGTGATCCATTCACCCACGATCTGGCCCGCTTC
>JAUVWO010000069.1 GCA_030604065.1 Methanomassiliicoccales archaeon
CGACCAGCAGCAATCTGTATGGTTGACTCAACTCACGCCACCTCAATATGCAGAGGGATCGCATCTTCGCCGGATGCGGCGTCTGGATTATGATGTAACCGTTCTCTATCTTGATAAATATTCCTTATGCTCCATAGTTCGACATTTCAATGAAACGCGGTAACTTCAACCTGGAATGTTTTGATGTGTTCGTTTCAAATGTCGATAAGACATGAATCGGATGGTTGGTTGCGATATCTTAATATACAAGATTAATATTTGGTCATTGCGCAGCGGACCCGGAAGGGGCAAAGCCCACATCTCCTCCTTATATCCCGGGAATGGTTCCACTTTGTAACCCCGCCCCCATGGGCCGCTGCCTTATTCTTACACCCCAAGGGAAATACGGACAAGATCCCTGACCCCTGGAGCCAGACCTAGAAATACTATGGCGAATTTTATCGGATTCATCAGCCCGGCCCTAAGCTCGAGATCAGTTTCCTCGAACACATCCAACAGGTAGACTATGCCTGCTACTAGGAGTAGTTTCATTGGTATCATTATAGCCGCCGTGCCAGTGATCTCTATCAACCAGGAAGGTAGGACGTGCTTCTCCCTATATCCATAGATCTCTATGCCCCGATAGGTGGCTGTCCCATCTAGCAGATGTCCGGCGAACATGGCAATGTTTGCCGGGAGGGTCCACTGCGTCCATGGACGCCATCGGCCCACTGCATACACCATTACGGTAACCACCATTGCCAGCACGGGTATTATCACTAGTTCCCAGTAATGAGGGTCGGGCGCTGAACCAGAGATCTCTGCGTAACGTTCCCTCCATGCAGCATCGAACACGAACGCGGTCGTGAACGCGATCGACAGAGTTGCTAGATATCCTCCGGTGATCAGCAAGGATGACCTTACACCATCCTTCTCCTTGAAGGTCATGAACACGGCGGGAATGGCGCACACGACAATGGCCCACCATGGCAGCCTGTATGCCAAGTCATCCCCTGCCAACCCTTGCACCATTACCACCACAATGGCGATCACCGGTAGTGCCAGGAGTGATATCCTCGCATCACGTCTTGCCAACAGGCCCAACATGATGGCGGCCAAGAACACGAAGATGATGGTCACGTATATCAATGGACTAATGAACCAGTAGACCAAATCGCCACCGAACAGTGCAGCGTCCTCTAAGGCCCGAGCCACCCCTCCCAAGATGAACAAGGGCAGCGATGCCGCTATGAACTTCCAGTCAATCTCGATACCGGCGATCTCCATTATTCGAGACATGATAACTAGGCCCAACCCCAGAACAAGGGCGTAGACCAAGGTGTTGACCACGTTGTACCCCTCTGCCACATCCACAGTACTGCCCTCTCGATCGGAGACTATCGGACCCCAGAAGTATCGATAAATGAACCCGTCCCAGAACATGTCCGGCCATAGCAATGCCCCAATAGCGAGCACCAGGATCGCCGATGCGACCGTGATGGCCACGACTGCCGTCCTATGGCCACACAAACACGAGATCAGCATCTCCCTGGCACCCATACAGATAAATTGAAATGGCGGAAGGCTATATGATGCTTCGTTCTGGGTGAGCAGATGACTGATGGGAGCTTCACAAAGGCCAAGTCGATGATATTTCCCCGAAATGTCTATGTTGGCCACGGCGTCCTCAATTTTATCCCAGGCGTCTGCAAAGACCTGGGACTGAACGGCAAGGCGCTCATAGTGTCCGGCGATAAGACCAGGGCTGTAGCCGGTAATCGGGTCAAAGATATATTGGTGGACGATGGCATGGACGTGCAGTTCGCCATGACCGGCGAGGCCACTACGGAGAACTTGGACCAACTGATGCAAGTTACCAAGGAATACGGACCCGATTTCGTTCTGGGCGTTGGCGGAGGCAGCAAAATAGACCTGGCCAAGATGGTGGCCAAGGAGGCGTCCCTATCGTTCATCTCGGTTCCTACATCAGCCGCCCATGACGGCGTTGCCTCCGGCACCGCGTCCATCAAGGGGCAGAACGGCTCTCAATCCATGGATGCCAGGGTACCCGCCGCGGTTGTGGCCGATACTGAGGTCATCGTAAAGGGACCGTACCGTCTCTTAGCAGCTGGCTGTGCCGATGTGATCTCCAACTCCACCGCATTGAAGGACTGGGAGTTCGCTCGGAGGCTCAAGAACATAGAGTTCAGTCGCTCCGCATACGCATTGAGCAGCTATACTGCGGAGACTATCATCGAGAACGCCGACCTGATCAGACCGAACATGGAAGAGAGCGTCTGGCTGGCCATAAGACCCATCATCATATCCGGAGTAGCGATGAGCGTGGCTGGCTCTTCCAGGCCGACCAGTGGTTCCGAGCACATGTTCTCACACGCCCTGGACATCATCTGCCCGAACCAGGCACTGCACGGTGAGCAGTGCGGGGTAGGGTGCATAATGATGATGTACCTGCATGGAGGTGACTGGCGCCGCATCAAGCATGCACTGGACTATATCGGCGCCCCCACAACATCCAGAGAATTGGGCATCAGATCAGAGCATATAATCGAAGCCTTGACACAGGCCCATCGCATCAGGCAAGACAGATTCACGATCCTTGGTGACGAGGGGCTGTCCCGCGAGGCGGCGGAGAAAGTCGCCAGCATAACCAAGGTCATCTGAGTGGTAATATGGTAACAGTCACTTTGATTGGGGACATGGTAGCCCGCGAGGGCCATGAGTTTGTGTACTGCGGTCCGCTCACCGATTGTAGAGAGTGCCGGCTGAAGACCATCTGTTTCAATCTGGACCAGGGGTGCCGATACCGCATAATAGGTGTACGGGACGTCAAGCACGACTGCCTCATCCATGAGAACGGAGTGCGGGTGGTGGAGGTGGAAAAGATTCCAGTTACCTGTGCCATACCGAGCAAGTACGCCATCGAGGGATCGACAATCACTCATGAGCCGATCAAGTGCAATGAGATCGGTTGCAAGAACTACCATCTCTGCCGACCCATTGGTTCCACCCGCAACGTCAAGTACCGCATAGTCACCACCAAGGGAGACATAAAGTGCCCTAAGGGTGATAGGCTGGTCAAGGTCGTTCTGGACTGATCGTACTCATCTGAAGCTCTCGCCAGTTATACGTTCGAACATGTCGATGTACAGCTGCGAGACCCTCTGCACCATCTCATCAGGCAGCGGTTGGATGTCTGGTTCAGGACGGCCCTCATCACGAGCGGCCATGAGTTCCTCGTGATAACCGATGGCTCGATAGTACTGACGCACCATCTCCTTGGACAACTCTGTGATGTTGCCTGCACCATACTCGTCCTCGTCCCACCACCGATCCTCATCAGAGGTCCCAAAGGTATCGACCACCATAAGATTCCTATCCGTATCGTAGCCGAACTCCTTCTTGCCATCGACGTGGATCAGAATGCGCTCTGAAGCCTCGGCCTCTATGACATCATCAATACGGAGTACTGCATCCATGATCTCTCGATACTCGTCATCGGTCAGCCCGGCGATATCGATCGCCTCCTCGCGACCCAGGGGGCGGTCCACCTCCTCCAGCTTGGTAGTGGTCTCCAGGTATGGGTGGGGCAACAACTCACCGTACTCGATACGATGGCCTGGCTCGAACCCCAGCTGCTCCGGGGTTATCTCACCCTCCCTGACCCGATCGAACAGGGATCCAGCGACATAGTGCCGACAGATTATCTCCAACGGTATTAGATAGTTGGTCGAGTCTGTATCGATCTGACGATAGTCCTCAATTATGTCGACCTTTCTAACCCTCATGCGATTCGGGGGGATGAGTTCGGTGAAGTGGGTCTTGATACCGTTCTTCTTGAGCAGCTGGAACCAGAATGCAGCCGTTCGGCAGAGCGTCTCCCCCTTATGAGGGATCTTGGACGGGATCAGCTTGTCGAACACCGAAATGCTGTCCGTGAACACGAACTCCAGCGTCCTAGGATCGACCTCGTAGACCTCCTTGACCTTGCCCACTCGGAATAGTTTCATTGGGGTCACCAAGTATCCCCAACCCTTGTCCAATAATAAATTTATGGTTTGGGGCCAGGTCCTTTGACCTAGTAGATATCAGCGCCTGCGTGGACCTTGATCCCAGCATCGGTGATCGAATAGGGCTTTATCCTGCGATCATGCTTCACCCGACGCATCTTGACTATCCTTAGCGAAAGCCCGACCTCTCCCCGTTCCCGATCCTCATCATAGCGCAGTGACACCACTCCATCCATCGTGTACACTATGAGCCCGTCACGGGAGGCATGGGGGTTATCATCCCTTACCTCAGCGGTCATCATACACGTGGCCCCGGTCTGCTTGATCAGCTGGGACAGGTTGAACAGGTTGGTGCGCTTCTCCGCATCGTTGTCGTAGAGCATATTGAGCAGTGAGATGGAATCTATGACGATGCGCTGAGCGCCGAATTCCTCGATGAAACGCGGCAACTCGCTCTGCACCCTGCGGATGGTGTTTCGAGCATCAGTGGGTTCCAGCTTCAGTATGACCAGCTTGCCCGAATCCACGTATTCTCGGAGGCCCATGCCGTATGACTCGGCATCGGCCACGATGGCGTCCTCGTCCTCCTCTAAGGTGATGAATATTCCACGCTCACCATTGCGCATACCCTCATTCATAAAGTGTAGACCCATGGTCGTCTTGCCGGTCCCGAAGGAGCCAATGACGGCCACGCAATGGTTGCGAGGCACCCCCCCACCAAGCATCTCGTCCAGTCCGTTGATCCCTGTGCTGACCCTCTCCATTGAAATCATCCTATCCTCTCAGTGTCCACAACAGCGAAGCCGTCCTGGTTGGTTACCACTGTGTTGAACCTTGCTATCCGCTCCTTCTCCAAGTGGGGCAATATGGAGATGAACTTCTCCAAATACATGTACCTCTGACGTTTGGAGGACTTGATGAACTTGCTCCACTCGAACACCAGCGTGCCATCGACGCTGTCCATGATCATGGTCTGCTCCCTTTGATCCAATATGTCCTTGGTCAGGTTCATGTATATCAGCCCGCCCCACTTCTTTGCGGCGCGCTGCATGCCCCTGAGAACTGCCACCAACTGGTGGATGTCAATGTCGGCGCTCAACACCAGGTCGGTTACAGAATCGATTATCACCAGCGAGTTGGCCGCATTCTCATCCATGAACTCCACGAACGATGTCAGTAGGTCGCCGCCTTCATGGTGTCCAAAAATGCTGCTGGTACCGGACCATGAACTTGGCACAACAGTGTTACGGAAGTATATTTCAGAGAAGTCTTTGAATATGACATGGTCCCGGAACACCTCATAGAAGTCAGAATTGAACGATCTGGCGATCTCCCTCAACACATCATCTCGTGACTGGGTGAATGAAATATAGCACACCTTCTCCGGCAGTTCCGACCGATCTACCAAACGACCCAGGAAATAATTGGATAACTCTGGCGAATCGCGGACCATTATGATCTTCGCTGCCGATGTATATACGAACTCCTGCTGTCCCGCACCCAGCTCGCCTAGGAGCAGCACTGTCGATCCGGAGGGCAGTCCACCCTTGATCAGCCCATCCAGGTGGGCGATGCCGGTGGGAGTGCGCTTGGCGTGAGATATGAATTCCGGGTCCTGCCTATCGGCATCCCCTCTGACCGTGGCATCCATCGACTGTAACCTCAAGGGTGTATGGTCAAGGGTCCGTTTAATGGTTTCTCGTCATGCCTGCCTTGCACCATCAAGCGCTAAGGCCAGTATATTGAGTAAATGTTCGGTCGCCGCCCTCTTTATCGAGCTCCAATCGCCGGGAAAGACCCGATGATCAGTGACCACATCGCCCCGTATAGATACAGCGAAGTGGATCGATCCCACTGACTTGATCGCGGTCGCTCCACCTGGACCAGCGATACCGGTGACAGCCGCGCCCACATCCGCATTCGATACTTCCCTTACCCCCTCGGCCATCTCCACCACAGTGGCCTCGCTCACCGCGCCGTGCGTAAGAAGTGTATCACGGCTCACTCCCAGGACCGACTCCTTAGAGCTGTTACTGTAAGCTACCACATCCAAAAGAAGGTAGTCTGAACTCCCGGGCACGTTGGTCAGGCGATCGCCCACCATCCCTCCTGTACAGGATTCGGCCACCGCCAAGGTCATGTCACTTGACCGTAACAGCTGCCCCACTCTGGCCTCAAGCACGGATCAAACCTCCTCGGCCAGATCCCGTAACCTGTCCTCACCGTCGATATCTTTCACTACCCGGACCACCGGCTCGGGGACCAGAGACTCCCACTCATCCCCACTCACCATCCTTCGGCGCACCTCAGTGCCCGAATACATGTAGCGATTGAAGAGCGGTGCCGACCGCACCTCGTAACCTGCCTCTGAGAATAGGCGACGTGTCAGGGGATTGTTACTGTATACCCTGCCGAAGGGCGGGACCATCGAAACGACATGGGCCACCCAAACGTTGTATCGGTTCAGATCCTCTATCGGCACCAGATAGTAAGGTATGCTCTCATCCCTGAGCGTCTCGCTGATCATCTGGTAACGCTCTCCGGCGGTGAATGGATTGTTGACAGTGTGCGACTGCTGCGCAGATCCTATGCATATTATTATATGATCCAGCTCGGAAGCTATGCTGCGAATGACCTCCAGATGACCTCGATGGAACGGCTGGAAGCGCCCGATGATAAGGCCGTCATTCTGATGGGATGCTTTACCATTGCTCAACATCACCATGAAACGATACAACGTAATGAAATTATCGAAGAGGAGAAGAGAAAAAAGGGTTTCAGTTGGGCAGGGGCACCCGTGAACGGGAGTCGCCCTCGATCAAGGAGGCTATCTTCTTAAGGAATCCTTCCTTGAGATGCCCGTTGATGAATGCCTGATCGAACACATCCTGCAGGGTCTCCACGGTGACGATCTCTATTATGTCATAGTAGCGCTCGTCGATCATGACGTCCTTCAGGTTGTCCTTGGGTATCAGTACCCGGCTGATGCCACACTCCGCCGCGGCCTCGATCTTGGCGGTTATACCGCCCACCGGGAGCACCCGCCCACGCACCGATAGGCTGCCGGTCATGGCCAGGCTCTGATCCACCGGGACATCCTCCAGCGCCGATGTCACTGCGGTTGCGATGGATATGGAGGCAGAATCTCCCTCCACGCCATCATAGGTGCCCACGAACTGGATATGGATATCGTGGTTGGATATATCCTCCCCCGTATACTTCTTGATGAGAGCGGACACGTTCTCAACCGACTCCTTGGCTATTTCCCCCAGTTTGCCAGTGGCCACGATCTTGCCCCCGTTGCGGGTCTGCGCCGGGGTGACCTCGGCCACGATGGGCAGCACCACACCGGAGAACTCGGCCATATTTGACTGGGCGTTCATAGCCGCAAGACCATTGACCATGCCGACCGCCGAACCTTCGGTCCCGAAGGCTTTATACTCCTTGCGCGCTTCGATATAACGGTCGGCGATCTGCTGCTCCAGGCTCTTTGATATATTCTTGGCCTCGGCCACATGATCTATAGTCACCAACGATGCGTTATTTTCAGTGGCCACATCCCCGGCGACGCGCACTAGGCCGCCAAGCTCCCTCAGTCTCAGCGTTAACCGGCCCGAGCGACCGGAGCGACGCTGGGCCTCCCGGATGATCTCGGTGACGGCGCCTGCATCGAAATGAGGGATCTTCTTGTCCTTGCGGACCTCCTGGGCCACAAAGCGTACCAGCTTGTCCCGATTCTCCTTAGAGTCGGCCATGGAGTTCTTCATGTACACTTCATAACCGTAACCGCGAACCCTGGAACGCAGGGCGGGATGCATGCCCTCCATGGCATCCATGTTACCAGCACAGACCAGTACGAAATCGCAGGGGACCGCCTCGCTCTTGACCATGGCCCCAGAGGATCTCTCCGACTGCCCGGTGATCGAGAAATGGCCCTCCTGCATAGCTGTCAGCAAGCTCTGCTGACTCTCCATACGGAGCATATTGATCTCATCGACGAACAGGACGCCTTTATGAGCCTTGTGTATGGCTCCGACCTCCAGACGCTCGTGGGCCGGAGTCTCCAGACCGCCGCTCTGGAACGGATCGTGCTTGACATCACCCAGTAATGAACCGGCATGGGCGCCGGTGGCATCTATGAACGGGACCATATCACTCTCAGCATGGCTCACCAGCCGCTTGGGGACTATGGAGGTCTCGTTCTTGTTCCCATTGTAACGGGTGGCGAAGA
>JAUVWO010000058.1 GCA_030604065.1 Methanomassiliicoccales archaeon
AAGGTGTGGAGTCATGCCGGGAAGGCCCTGGATAAGGTGTGGAGTCATGCCGGGAAGGCCCTGGATAAGGTGTGGAGTCATGCCGGGAAGGCCCTGGATAAGGTGTGGAGTCATGCCGGGAAGGCCAAATGCAATCGCCCCAATTGTTTCAGTAATACCTACAGCAAAGCCGCCGCATACGACGACAACGCCCACCAATGCCGCAAGAGCAAACATGGCTATCCGTGTTAGGCTTCCAATGGTCATATTTAAGTCTCCTTAAATAGCGACCTACAAACTGCATATAAAAGAGGTATTTGAGCATGCTATCGATAACTATAAATATACGAAATAATTATTAATATATTTATACTATAATTATATTATTCGATGTAGTGGAGTGATTGTAAATACCAATAGCATGAATGCTGCAACGATGCCGTTGATAACACTTAGATCTGGTGATGTTGAGATAAACGGCATAATCTTTGATATGGATGGCACGCTGATCAATAGCAACATAGATTTCGAACTGATGAATCGAGAGCTGATATCGTGTCTGTCCAGGATTGGGATCAGATTGCCGGATGCGGAGGTACAGAGGATACACGAGAACCTTGCGCTGCTTGATGCCGAACTATCCATACGGAACATGGATGAGGCCCTATCTATCCGAACGAAGGTTCGAGATGTACTAACGGCTGTTGAGATGGCTGCCCTTCCAGTAACACCGTTCGAAGGCATCCTGGCTATGCTTGATGAGCTGCTTGACAGACGGATTACCCTTGGCATTCTGACCCGGGCATCGAGGGGCTATACCATTTCGGCTTTAGAGAACACTGGAATCATGGATAGGATAGGAGCGCTGGTATGCCGTGACGATCATGCCGACGACGAGGCAAAACCTAGTCCTCTTGCCATGCATAGAACCCTAGAATTGATGAATGTAAAACCTAGTAATGCAATATACATCGGAGATCATGGGATTGACATGATCTGTGCCAATTCGTCCAACGTTCCATTCATCGGGGTCCTGACTGGATCCACGGATATAATGGGTTGGAAAAAGATCGGGTGCGAGGACATCCTCGTCTCGGCATCGAGACTGGTGACGCTGTTCCCTCAGACCTCACCAGCACACTCATCATTGCAATAGAATCGATTCTTGCCCTCTCGCCTCACCTTGACGCCATGTTCGGTGATACGCTTGCCGCAACGGGCGCAGGACGGGAGTATGACTATTCCCTCCTCGACCAATGGGCGCTGCTCCTCCTTCACCACTTTTGTGATGTTCGAAATATGATAGTCGATTATCTCAGGGTAGTTGGCAAGGCCCCTAACATAATCGTTGACCTGCATGGGATCGATGAAAGTGCACATCAACATCATCCTAGCACTGCTGAGCATGTACAGGCTGCGGACACGATCGTCCAACTTCATCCGTTCTGCTAGATCCTCAAGATCACTGGGTCTAGCCCTAATTAACAACACGACGCTCAGCTCTCCCAACCCCTCAGTGTCCAGGATCACTTGGTAACCTCGGATGAGACCTAGGTTCTCCATATTCGATATCTTGCTGCTGACTGTGGGGACGGAGACCTTTACCTGCTCGGCTATCTGCCTAAATGAAAGTCTGCCGTTGTCCATGAGTGCCTTGAGAATGTTGATGTCTGTCCCATCCAGTTTCATCAAAAGTACTGAGCGTTGCCCCATATATATTTATTTCGCCTATACCAAAGTAATTGGCAGAATATTGATACATACTTAAGGTAATGAAATAAAATAATTAAAGGATAAAAAGAAGGGAAGGGGTTCAGTCCTTAGTGTGATATTTCTGCTTCTCCCGATCTGCCTTCTCTGCATTGAATGAGGCCAAGCTCTTCTCGAAGACTTTAGACTCAGGGAGGACCTTCTTACCGATCACCATGATGGACTTCCCAACCTCCATGAGGCCCTCGGTCAACTTCAAGCCGAAGCGGGTCTTGGCAGCCACCAACTTCCCAGGATTCATTATGTCCTTGGGATCGATAGCGGTCTTGATGTCCCTCATGGTATCTGCGGCAGCGGCACCTGCGACCTGGGGTAAGAAGGCAGCGAAGAATATACCGAAACCCATGCCATGACCGCCCATCTCGGCGGAGATGTCGGCCAGCTTCATGTTGAAAGCATAGGATGTCATTGCAATGAGGTCCTCGGCATCCATGGTAAAGTACGGCATGAACATGACCGTATTACGATCTGCGACCATGCCTATCTGAGCCCCCTCCATCTTTAGCTCGTTGAGCAGCTGGTAGGCTGCGGTGGCCATCTCCGCGAACCTTGGCACGGGCACGACCACCTCGCCGGGTATGCTTCCGATGCCGACCTCACGGATACGGAACTCGTAGCACCTCTCACTCCACTCGTGCTCGGATATCTCCTGGCTCATCTTCTTTCCGCCGTGCTTTTCGATGATGGCATCGAGCTTGCTCTCATCCGCGGCCACAGCATCAGCATCACCCTCCAGCATGATCCACAATAGACCGCCGACATCTGGTACGTGCATGCCAATCTGCTTCTGCATGCGGTAATGGTTACCATCTAGATAGCCTATGTGCAGTGGCGTGACCCGGGAGTGACATATGTCCTTGATCGGATCGCCAAGGTCTTGAATGTTATCGAATGAATAGGATAACGGCTTCATTACCTCCGGCCCAGGCTGTAGGTCAAGGGTGACCGTGCACACTACGCCCAGGGTCCCCTCAGCGCCGGTGATCAGCTGCCCTATGTTAAAACCGGTCATATTATTGCAGACCTTATCATAACCAGTGCTCACCACTTTGCCATTAGGCATGACGACCTCAAGGTTTCTGATGTTGTCCCTGGCCGAGCCGTACTTGTACCCGCCTATCCCTACTCCAGAGGTGCTTATCCAACCGCCGATGGTAGCGCTGGGGAAGCTTGTGGGATAACAACCGAGGAGAAGGCCCTGCTTCATGCAGGCATCATAGACCTCTTTCCACGTAGCTCCTGCCTGGCACTTGACGAACAGGTTCTCCTTATCGATCTCCACGATGTCATTCATCTTAGCGGTAGCATCGATGACGATGCCACCGAAACAGGGCATCGCACCTCCTAGACCCCAAGTGGCGTTGCCCCTAGGCGTGATCGGGATCGAATACTTGTCAGCGATCTGGACTATCCTCTGGACGTCCTCAGTACCGGTCGGCCTGCAGACCACATCGGGCATATTCTTGAATGCTATGGACGTGATGTTGGGCAGCGGGGCAAGATCGTGCGAGTAGCTGATCCTTTCCAGGTCACCCGTAGTGACGTTATCCGCTCCTATGGCCTGCTCAAGCTCGCTGATGACAGCGGCTGTTACCTCGCGGGATGGTTCCTCCGAACTCATTCATAACTCCTCCATAATAGGTTAACTGGGATGTTATGGATAAGCCCATTATCATATTAAAATAGTATTGCCCGGTGGAGGCTGCTGGATGATATAAAAAGCGAATCCTCGAACTATGTCCATTCTCTTGAGACCACCTCGATCGGACCTAGTGCGCTGATAAGATCGTCAACATCGAAGCGCAGGCGATGCAGGTGGGTACTGCAACTGCAGTCTGAGCACCCGAATCCCGGCACCCCTTCAGGGCACATCGCTTCCACTCGACTGTTCAGAGAACATTCGATCCGCTCCTCACTTTCGAAAAGCAATGATGACGTCAATTCGGCCGAGCATAAGAGATGATCTATGTGCCATCTCACCTTTTTTTCATCGGAGAAATGTCGCCTGATCCTTGCTTCCAGGCCGCCCATGGCTGAACCTGTGTAAAGGTATGTACCGCATTCAAAGGGGATCGCTCCAAGAGAACCTATGTTGACAGTGGTGTCCTGACATACCTCCACCACCAACAGATATGCCCCCTTCATGGAAACTGATCCATAACCCTAGCCACCGAGTGGATCTTGATCAGGGTACTGTTCCCCAGCCGGCTCTTGGTGATGTCGGCGATCTCATCGAGACGGCGTCCATATATCTCTATGGAGGCGATCTCTTGTGCAATATCCTCATAGGGCACCTTGACTCTCAATCCATCCAGATGCAGCACTATCGGAGCGGGTCGCAGATTGTCCTTAACGGCGGGTAAAGATTCGATGCGTTGCTTGATCTCGGCCGGATGAACGAAGAGTGGATCCTCATCGAGCTCCTTGCGATGCTGATCTATGACCGATTCGACCGTATCGGCGATCTCGTCCAGCTTCTTGATCTCATCGGTCTTCCGCATACGTTCGCACTTCCTGCCCACACCGCTTACGAATCCCTCACAATGATCTGGCTTATCCATGTCCGGCCCCACTACGAGAATCACTGGAACCTCAATATCCTCATAAAGACGACTCTTTTCCTTCTCGATGCAGTCCTTGAAATTGCCTAGAACGAATATTGCAGCATCATACTCATTGATTATGGCCTTCTCATCCGAGCTGATCTGAGCCGTCTCCCTTCCCTTTCCACGTGCCAGGCCCATAACTATGGTGATGGCACCGAAGCGACGCATGTACTCCGCGATATCGCATATCGGATGTGGCATGTGATGCCTTCCCAGTGTAGGACCAATTACAGCGATCTCGGTCCCGCCCAAGGGGATATCACTAATCTCTCCACCGATCTGTCGGGCCAACTCCTCGATGGTGCCTCTCTCCTCATCAGGAAGTGCCATGGTCACGGTTATCATGGTCTGGCTACGATTCTCCTGGATTATGAAACCTCCAAGATCATCGATGGTCTCATAAAAATCCCGGATGCGATAAAGACCGCCATCGAACATCAGCACCTCATACATCGTTGCTCATCTCCTCGTGGACCTTTTCAGCCAGTTCGATCCATTCCCGCGACATGCAGGCCTCCGTGGTCATCAGGGTGATCGTGCTCCTATTCGTCAGGTTGTGTCTGACCTTGAAACCCTCGGGCAATATGCGCCATAGTGCATCAAGCAGCTGGGACTTCTGTCGCTCCATGGACTGGATCTCCACATCCCTCAATTCATCTGCCTTGACCCCTTTTACAACCAACTCCAGACGCGAAAGTTGATCCGTCCTATCTCGACCATATGCATCCCACAACCACCTCAGTATGGCGGGAGCGAAATTCTCATCCAGGATCGTCAGTCGTGCGCCCTCGGGAGCGTCCCTTAACTCAGTCGCCTCCCCGATACTACTGGTCGAGCTCGGGCTTCGCATGCGGACCGAAACCAGGAAAAAAGGAATATCGGGCCTCATGATCATACGGGCCTCGTCCACATTACGATATATGCCCAGGTCCTGAACGATCCGCTTGAACAGACCCTCATAGCTTTCTCCCCCAAATCCCTCGGAGGACTCGACCTCTATCCTCATCTTCAGCCCTCGAGGAATCCAGAGGACAGCAATGCCCCACCCACAGCCCCAATATATTGAGAGTGCGGCGGTACGATGGGTTCGTAGCCAAGAACGTCCTTGATAGCGGTCACCATGCCGCTGATGAGCGATGTCCCCCCCACCTGAATGACGGGCTGACGGACGTCGATCTCCTGCAGCTGCTGCTCATAGACCTGCTCGGCGACGCTATGGCAGGCGGCCGCAGCCACATCCTCCATGGTCTTTCCTTCGGCTAGAGTGGTGACCAGGTCCTGAATGCCGAACACCGAACAATAGGAGTTCATTTTAACCTTGCGATAATCGCCGCGGTCCGCCAACTGGCCCAACTCGGTGATATCCACCTTCAGACGCTTGGAGACAATCTCAAGGAACCTGCCTGATGCGCCAGCGCAGATGCCCCCCATGGTAAAGTTGTCTGGTATGCCATCATGAACGGTGATGGCCTTGTTGTCCATGCCTCCGATGTCAATTATGGTAGCATCTCCCTTCTGCCGATCAGCTAACCACACAGCCCCCTTCGAGTTAACGGTCAGCTCTTCTTGGATCAGCTTGGCGTTCATCTTCTTGCCAATGGTGAAACGACCATAGCCAGTGACACCCACGGCCTCTAATTGGGAGGTTTTGATCCCCGCCTCCTTACAAGCCTCGTTGAATACGTACTCTGCAGTGTCTATGACTGCCCCCGTGGGGGTCCAGAATTTTCCTATGATCTCGTTGTCCCTCATTACCACGCATTTAGTTGTAGCTGATCCGGAATCAATACCCGCCGTTAGACCCACTTGGCGCTCGCGTGCTAGTAACTCCTTTCTTTCCACTATCGTGACCAGAGCTTCCATCCTAGTCAAGAGCTGGGATGCCTTGGTCCTCTCGGTGAACGAGTAGGTCACCACTGGAATACGCGAGTGCAGCTGGATGTATCGTCGTATCTCGTTCCTGACCAGTGCTCCCTCGGCGCAACGGAAGCAGGATGATATGAACACCGCATCAGCATCGTAATGTCCCTCAACCAGATGGATCGCCCGAGCGATCATTAACCGCAACTGCGGGGACACGGGATTGAAGCCGAACTCCTCCACTGCGTTGTCGATGTCCTCGGCCTCGATGTCGGGATATACCATCTTACCGCCTACGGTACTGGCCGCAGCCTCTATCTCACCCTGAACACCACTATACTCCGTACCACATGATAGCTCTGCGATCTTGATCATTTCAATCCCCCCAAGAACCCTTTCACCTGCAGGACCATCGTCATAGCCTCCTCATCGTCCAGGGGATAACGCAACTCCAACAATGGCATTCCCCTCTGCCTCAGTAGGTAGTTTAGTATGAGATTCGTACGATGACATCCCACACAACCGAATGCATAGGGGGCATCCTCCATGATTATCGTCGCATCCGCCTGCTCAAAGAGCTCGGACCACACTGCCAATCTCCCTCTGATGCCCGATGGAACCTCTATGCCAGCATATTTAAGACCACGCTTGACGTCATCTGGAGTGACATTGAGCGGGGGCGAATCTATCTCCAAATTGTCCACCATCTCCTGTATCAACTGCATCGTACTGAGTGGCTCATGACCGAACCGCTCTACCAGATCGAACAGGATAAGGCTGTTGGGTGGGACGATGAAAACCTTCATTCCGTGACCTCCTTGATTATCTCCCGCAATCTATTGATCGGTACCCTATGATCGACCGTTGGCTCTGGAACGCTCTCGCCTCGATCGCAACAATCTAACCCCAACTCTATGCGACCTAGATCGTGCCACTCCGCCTCCAGTTGGGTGAAACCTGGGCGAGAACCATGATGGGCACGACATCGCCTAGTGTCACCTATTGGATATCCCCTCCTCTTAGAGAATATCTTGTTATGGTCCAATGCCCGAGCCCCATCCACCACGCGATGTATGGTGTCCGGGTCGCCCTCCACCATGGCTCCGTAACAGGTCTCTTTTATAGTGATCGGCAGGTCCATCGCATGAAGGAATCGTGTCAACTGGTCGGGCGTGATGTCCGACGTTGGCGATATCACCAGTAATCTCGTCTCTCTTTCAATCATATCAACTTTCCCCCTCGACCTCTCGTATGTATACAACGTCTCCTTCCTTAAGACCCTCAAGCATGATGTCGAGATCGCCCAGGAATCTGCCGACCATGTTGGTACAATATCGCTCCTCCCCTGTAGGGCCAAACTCGTCGCTGTCGGTCACCCTTACCCCTATGATGCCCGCATTCGGACGAACCATGCTCGTCACCCCGATCTCGTTCCTTTTACAGATAGGACCGAAAGGCTCCTCGGGACCTAGTCTCTTTCCTAGATCCCTACTTCCCTCGAAAGTGACCATCGAGAAACCCGGGTATGTGAAATGCACCTTCATCCTGCCAATAGGAAGATGATCCAATCCAGTCACCTTACGGAAGAATTCCGCAGACTTGGGGCTCATTTCGTCAGTCAACGATATTTGAAATATCCGACTGGTCTCAATGCCCTCCGTTGTGACCTTCCCATCCAGGATAGCATCAATGGTGAGTTCTGGCTCCTGTTTGACTATGGTCGCGTTATCATCGGTATTCCCCGACCTTATCTGGGCCACTCCGAACTCATCTAAGAACGACACGGCCTCTTGCTGGGTCATCCCAACCGACATGACCCGTGATGGATTGGTCCGTACGGTGATGCGTCCCCCTGCCTGGGCAAGTCGCATGAGCTCCCTTCCATTAGTGACCCTGCCGGCCAAGGTGTGGTCCTCGGAAACCTGTCTCCTCTTGAGGTAGAAATAGATCTTGCCTGTCATTTCCTTCTGGTGTCTGACCGTCACGTCGAAAGCGTCGCGCACCTTGACGTCCTCAGCCACCATATTCTCTTCCATGCGTCGTGTGCTGGCCGCATAGGTGCTGGTCTTCTCGTCCACATTGAACGTACCATCCCTTACCATGACCAAGAGATGCTCTGCCGACAGGGGCGAACTTGAGTTGAGTTCTATATCGACCACAGTCTCAATCAACATTCCTTCCTCAAGCGAGAAACCTAGGTCTTCGACTATGAAAGCGTCCTTCTCCGAATATTCCAGAACCACTGGTTCGATAGATAGGATCCGATCCCCTTCATCCATACCTTCGAGTGTGTGCCGGCCTCTGGTGACCCGACCTATCTTTTCCCCCAGAACGCCGTAGGAACCGTCATGCTCTGACATAGCGATCATGAAGTAGGTGGTCTGGTTGTCGAATCCTCCAAGTGCAAAGAAGCAATCGAATTTGGAATGCATCTGTACTGAATTATCCATTGAAAGATCGGTGGGGAACGAACCCATTGCCAAAACTTTACTCGTCTTCCATCTGACGGTGCGATCCGCAATGTCATCTCTGATGATCCGGAACATGTCCCCATTGGCACCCTTCTCCACATGTATCACGAACGCCCCCTTATCGGTCGTCACCTCATACTCATCGGTCTCACTTCTAAGTTCCTTGGACGATCGGACGATCGCCACCTGGGTATCAGGGTTAAAAGTAGCGATCTCAACGAGTTCCTTCAGCGTTGCCCCCGCTGCTATCTCCGTCTGCTCACCGTTGACCGTTATCTTCATATCGACATCTCACAACCGTACCAGGTTAAACGTGTCAGGAACTTAATAATCTTTATTAGATATATGAAATTAAGGCCTTAGCCATCGTTAATCTGGTCCAAGTTGGTTTATTGTCGCATCTAACTGAATACTGATAGAAAATACGACTCACATTAAATATTGGACAACCTGATTCAGATGCGTGCCCTGTGCAGATCCAAAGGCCGAGGCGATCGCGATCATGAGATCCCTCCCGGGAATGCTTCATATGGTCGCCTTGGATAAAGACATGCGGGCAAGGGTGGCCGAACTGGAAAAGGATGCTGAAGAAAACGGTGCGGCATTCGGAACCATGGGGTTCGTAAATGAGGGAGTATGGCGCACCCTTGAGAGGGATAATTGCTATCTGCTCATCATCGATTCCGGTGAACTGCTTGACGGATACGGCCCCCAACCCCTGGTGATGCTGGACGAAGCGGGCCAGATCGTGGGTG
>JAUVWO010000094.1 GCA_030604065.1 Methanomassiliicoccales archaeon
GCCTCAGCAAGTTCCATCAGGTCCTCGGTGCGGTGGTACACCTTGGCACGGCCGACCTTTATGACACGACCGCATCTCGGGCAGGTGGTGGAGACACAAGAGAGGTCCACCCCTTTTACCAGATTACAGCGTCCACAGACTATGACTCCGTACATCATGACTCCGTGCATCAGTACTCGACAAAGACCACCGATGCTATACAGGCACCGTAATGATCCATAGGCACTGAGAGCTCCTCCATCTGGAACTTGAGATCCACGAACTTCATGTCCCTGAGCCGGGACATCTCCTCCATGTTCCATTCCAGGATCTCGCGCAGAGCCTTGGCATCACCGTGGATGTGACTCTCGGCCACGTATCCTCCTTGGCCATCCTCACGATAGCCATAGGCCACGCCCGCGGAGATCATCTCACCCTCGCTACCACGCATCTGTGAGAGGACACAATGGGTGACCGCCCCACGAGGCAGCGCCCTGATCGGCACCTCCACGGCTCCAATGGGTAGCACTGACGACACTGACACTAGGTTCTGTTCACCGATCTTGGCACTGATGAGAGCTCGGTCGATAGCGGTGAGGCTGGATACTGGGCTGACGGCACAGCCAGAGGTAACGAAGTATTTCTTCGGGACCAATTGCATATTTCGCCATAATGACGTTATGTTTATGAATCTATGCCACCTATTCGAAAATTCATCCAGAATCTGGATCTATGATGATGAGCTCCCGTTCTAGCAGCCTCAGATCCTTCTCCCCGATGGCACCGGTGCACACTGGCACCAGAACGATCGTGTCGGTCACCGCCGCGTTCTCGCTCACCAGCTGTACGAACTTCAGCACCTTTGAGAAGTTGCTCTGGGTGATCATGTACTCCAGGCCACTGATGAGCACCACCCCTTGGTTGGACGAGTTCATGAAATCCTTGATCTCGTCGAAGATCAGCGGTATGTTGGTAGGCTCTCTGGCATATGGTCGGTCACGGGAGTACGAAAGCCACAACAGATGGGCCTGCTCCAAAGCGGTATAGCGCTCCTTCGCCCGCTCAGGGTACTCGCGCACCAAACACATTCCTGGAGCGCCCTGCCGCACCAGCCCAGAGAACAACTCATAGGCAAAATCATTGACGTCAGACTCCACCAGATAGGCCGACCCGACATCCAGCTCATACTCCATCACCTCGTACTCCACCGTGACTTGGCCGTTGCCTCTGTATGGTATCTGGATCTCAGATGGTGTCAGCTCTATCATACAAGCATCCCCACCATTGGACCGGCACTGGACCTCACAAGGCAAGTATCTTTTCCCGATCAACTCGGAGACCGTCCCCGCCAAGTAACCTCCCATGAACCGACAGTCGCGACCGGCCTCGGCCTCGATGGACTCCAAGAATGAGAACCGCATCTTGGCCGGATCGAGGGAGACGATCTCCATGCGACTCAGGCCGGTCTCACTCCACATCTGACCCAGGTTATCTCTGAGATCAGATATCGTCAGACCCTCCAGACCCAACGACCGTACTAGGCCCCGCCCGGCACGGTAACCGTATCGCTCCATGGTATCCCCTGCCCCCTCACCCTCGATGAGCTCCAGCTCGTGGCGCAGGTCCATCAGCGACGTTCCTGGTAGCACGTAGAACGCGTTCATAGAACATCCCTCATCATCTTAGTGACCAGGACATCGAATGCCTCCTCCACGCCCTCACCGGTGCGAGCTGACGTATAGAGCACGTTTTCAAACTCATCCTTGAGGCAGCCAAGCAAGTTGTCATCGCACTTCAGGTCGGACTTGTTGACCGCTATCACCACCGGCACCTTGCCGGTGACAGTGAACAATGATTCCCTCCAGTCGACCAGGTGGTCGATCGTCTCGGAACGGGTGATGTCGCATACCAGCATGGCACCGTTGGCTCCCTTGTAGTATGCAGAGTGCAGGGACTCGTTGCCCTTCTGCCCTAGAACATCCCACAGCATCATGGTCAGCTGGACATCATCGAACTCCATGACCTTCTTGGTGACCTTTGTCCCCACGCTCATCAGGTAATCGTCACTGAATACGTCATGAACGTACCTACCTATCATGCTGGTCTTACCTACCGCACCATCGCCCAGCAGACAAGCCTTCCTGATGAAGCTTCTACCACCCATGCTATCACTCCAAGTGACCATCCAGCCATCGGATCCGGCCAGATTGGGGCTTAATTGGTTCCGGTGTATATAATCATTGATAGAATACCACGGGGAAAAAGGTAAAGAGTAGGGTTATGGGTATCTGGAACATGGCGACCGAGGAGAAGACCATCTCCACTCTGATGACTGCGAGCGGCATGCCCGTGGTCGTCGACCCCATGCGAACCAGAACGGCCGGGGCCATGGTCTGCATCGGGGTCGGATCCCGGGACGAAAAGACCAATCTTAGGGGGGCTTCCCACCTTCTAGAACATATGCTGTTCAAAGGCACCGGGGCCCGCACCTATCTGGACATCTCCAAGGAGATCGAGGGTGCCGGGGGGGAGCTGAATGGATTCACCTCCAAGGAGATGACCGCCTACTACGTCGCCACCCTGAACCGCACCTTGCCAGCCTGCCTGGATGTCTTGCAGGATATGATCCTCGATTCGCGTATGGAGGATCGCTGGCTGGAACTGGAACGTCAAGTTGTGTTACAGGAGATCGATATGTGGCGCAACGACCCCGAAGGATACATCCACACCTTGTTCTCGCGATCCCTGTTCGAAGGGCACCCGATGTCCAACGATGAAGCAGGCGACCCGGATACGGTGGCCTCGATAACCCGTGATCAGCTATTCAAGCACATGGAATCCAACTACAGCCGCCCCCGTCTAGCAGTGGTGGCCAGCGGCAACGTCGATGCGGATTCGGTCCTGTCCTGGGCCGAGGATTCCTTCGATGGATTGGGTGGTGCGGCACCCAGGCCCCGGGAAGCCCCTACGATGCGTGGCGCCGGTATCGATCATGTGCCTAGAGAGGGGGACCATGCATACGTGGCCCTGGGATTCCCCGGGCTCAGCACCAACGACCCTGACCGCCATTCATTGACCCTGATGTCAGCCATCCTGGGGTCGGGCATGAGCTCCCGACTTTTCACCCGGGTCAGAGAGGAGCTGGGACTGGTCTATTCCATATACACCTTGAATCGCCAGTATTCCGATTGCGGCCAAATGACCATATTCTTCTCCACCTCCGAGGATCATGTGACGCAAGTGGTGTCCGAGTCCGTGAGCCAGATGCGCTCCTTGAAGGAACATCTCCAAATAGGGGAATTGAACCGGGCCCGCAACATGCTACAGGGCAGCATGGTCAGACGGATGGAATCCACCGAGAACCGCATGTACCGCATGGGACGTGGGCTGATGACCGCTGGAAAGGTCCGTTCTCAAGAAGAGGACCTTGCTGCCCTTGATGCGGTGACCGAGGAGGATGTGCTCCGGATCGCGGCCAAGGTCCTCGACCCGTCCAAACTGAGGATCGTTACCCACTCCCGAGAACCGAACGGGCTAGACCTTCACTCCTTGGATTTCTGAACAAGCTCGCGGATTATGTCCACCGCCTCGGGAATGGTGTCCTCCACTTCAGGAGTGAGGACCTCCTGCACCGTGTACAGGTCCCCAGCCTCGATCGCCACCAGATGCACCTTGATCGGCATGCGGCCTGGATAGTACTTCTTACCATATTCAAACGCCGTGGCCAAGTTAACGTCATGTGCAGAGGACGAGGCAATGGTGGGCTCAAAATCATCCATGTCGAACACATATATCGAACCGGGTGGGTGTGCTTTGGTCTGGATCGCATCCACGATCACCACGGTGTCATAATCCAGCACCATGGGTATGAGCTCCATCCCGCCCACGGGCTCCTCTCGCACATCCACTCCCAGCCCCATGCGGTCTACCGCCCTCACTATGTGTAGACCAACGGCATCGTCGGAGATTATGGGGCTGCCCAGACCCAGCACCAAGACCCTGTTCATGGCCAGGCCCATGCGTTCCCCGATGATATGATTTACGGAGTCTCTCAATAACACTTTTACCCCTTGGGACAAAGCATATCAGACTCCACCGCCATGGATGCACATGGATGTACGGCCAGAGGTAAGCATCAGAGTCAATGGGGTAAAATTCACCCATCGCCAGATTCAGGTGCTTCAGGCGGTGCAAGAATACGGGAGCCAAAAAGGAGCGTCCGAAGCCCTGGGGATATCAGTACCAGTGCTGCATCGCCAGCTCAATCGCATGGAGTCCTCTGGAGTGAAGCTCCTCTACCGCTCCCCATCTGGCACCACCCTAACCCAGGAGGCCAAGGCCATCGTACAGGAATTCTCAGCCCTCAATGCCCGGCTGGGCCACCGTAACTTGGTAGTGGCCTGCTCCATCATCACCGAGGAACTGTTGCTCAAGGTCCTCTCACCTTTGGACCGTGATGAAGATGTGGACCTGGTAATTGCCGACGACCGCCGCAACGTCCGGGACTTCCAGGCCGGCCTGGTCGACGTGTTGGTGCTGGACGACCCGACCTACCTGGACCAGATGGGTGACGTTGACTGGGATGTTGTGGCCGAGGACGAGCTAGTGCACGTGTACCGAGGACCCAGGTACCTGCGATTCCGTTATGGTGCTCAACGCATAGGGTATCGGCACCTAGGACTAATCGGCGCCGACTTCGAATTGATAGGGGAGACCCGATCGCTTGCCGAGCTGCTGGACTCGGGGCTGAGCTTCTTCGCCAACGCTTCCTATCTGGCCCGCAAGGGCATCAGCATGCGTAGCGCCACACCCGGCGAGCAACTAAGGCACATCATCACCGCGGTAAGACGTCGCGGAGAGCCTGGGAATAAAGTGGTCCAAGAACTGGTAAAGCACTGGCAGGATGATTTGCCCTTGTAGGTAAAACAACACCTTTCGAAGCCCCACGGTTTTATAATCCTTAGTCATTCGGACGATTAGGTGAATCAAATGATCACACCGAACCCGAACTTCACTAAGGAGGTCATCGCCGCCGGAGGCGACACTGTGAGCCTCTGCTTCCAGTGCGGTACATGCAC
>JAUVWO010000039.1 GCA_030604065.1 Methanomassiliicoccales archaeon
CGCCCCATCACGTTCAGCTCCACTATGTCCCCGCGACTGACCGCACGACCGTCTATGGACTGGCTGAGGTATTCCTCACCGCCCATGATACGCAATGACTGGGTGGGGGCAAAGGTAACTTTGATAGCATCCTTGGCCGAAATCTTCTTGATAGCCACCTTCTCGTCCAGGTTGGCCTCCGCATTACGACGGATGGAACCGTCTATCCTGATCAGCCCTCGATTATCATCCTCGGAGTATCCGGGCCAGACCTTGGCCACCGTCCTCCTCTTGCCCTCGATATGGACCACATCCCCGGCGATAAGCCCGAGCACGTCCATTATGGAAGGGTCTATGCGTGCGATGCCCCTGCCCACGTCCTTGGTGCGGGCCTCCGCCACTTTCAATGCCTTCTTCGAATCATTCATCAGCGCACCTCCTCTTTTTCGGGGTCGCAGCACCCTCGATGACATTCACCAGCCCTGTCCAGGCCTCCGTAGAGGCCTCTCATCGCCCCGGTCTCGTGCGAGACCGCGTCTTTGCAGAAAGGTATGAATGTGCACCCTCTCTCATCTTTCATTGACTTTCCCTCCTCAGTAGCCCCTTGACAAGCTCGTCCACGATATCATCCCTTAGGGATAGTTCGCGGGCTATGTCTCCCAGATCCATCAGAGGTTGGTCTAGCATCCTGTACATGAATGTCCTCATTGTGTGGTCTATCTCTTGGAAGTCCAGCAGTCGCATGGCATCCACCATACGCCTCTCTTTCTCGACCATAAGCGCATCCCGGCGCGCGTCCAAATCGTTGAGTTCAATCTCGATATCGGCCATCTCCCCTCGCAGCTCATCAAGTCTAGGGACGGCGTCCCAATCGATCTCAGCTTCTGGGTCGGTGGCTTGTATCACCCTAGCACTGAACAGACCATGTCTGACGTCTATGACCAGGGTGAAGCTGGCGTTGGGTACATACTGCCGTCGTGCTGGCCCTCCGCGATCCGAGCGCTCTTCGTATGAGCTGACCAGACCGTACTCCTCCATCAGACGCAGGTGCTTCATAATGGCCTGCTGGCTGACGTTGAGTTCCTTAGAGAGCTGCAATGGATAGTTGGGCCTCCGCACAAGGGTCTCCAATATCTGCCTGCGCGTGGGATTTTCCACCAGTGACAGCAACGTGTCGATATCTGACATCTGAGCACCTACTTGTTAACCATGCGTTGTATAGTTATTAGATAGTTCTTCTATATATAAGTTGCCTATAAGGTCATATTTTCATGGACCCATTGCGGTCCGGCTTGGGCCAGGGGCGCACGGGAAAGGCATAAAAGGCTGGGGATGTTCTCTACGAACGATGCCCGGTCGATTGGTTGAGGACACGGTGACAATTGACGACCCCAAAGAGGCTAGCCAGATTCACAATAGGGGGCACTTCGGCTACCCTATCAGTGGTGGTGGCCTGGAGTTGGATCTGATAGAGGCGGGGTATCTCATGGAGGCTGGCCGTCTGGAGGTCACCGACCGCCGAGGGAAGATATCCTTTGAGTCCCTGGTGCGTCATGCGTCCCGTGAGGTGGAGGACTTTGGTACACGGTATATCGTTTACCGGGATATCAGGCAGCGCGGGTTCGTGATAAAGCCAGACTACGGGGAGTTCAACTTCAGGGTGTTCCCCAGGGGCGGCACTCCCAATGATTCCCAGACCCGACACTGGATCAAGGCCATACCAGAGAGGGCGATCTTCGATGTCTCCGAGTACCAGACGCTGCTGGAGACGTCGGAGCACACCCGGAAGGACCTGCTTCTTGCGGTGGTGGATGAGGAGGGCGACCTGACCTACTACACTTTGGAGAGATCGAGACCAAAAGGGTCGCTATGCATTGATGTGGGCGGCACTGCCACAGGGTTCCTGGTCCGCGATCGGGTACTGGTGTTCGACGAGGATGAGATGGGTCCGTTATCTGTCCCGTTCTACGGCAAGCGCATCGGTGCCACTTTGCAGTTGTCGCTGATAGAGAGCGTGCACCTTATGGATCTGGGCGCTCTGAGGGTCCGCAACTCCCGCACCGGCAAGGAACTCACCCGGCAGGGTGTGGCATCGCGGGCGGCGCGGGCGCAGGAGGGATTCGAGCTCAGGCTAGCGGCTTTCAAGGACATGCGTGGTCGCGGGCTGCTGGTTAAGACCGGGTTCAAGTACGGCACTCACTTCCGGGTGTATGAGCAGGACCCCGACAAGGGCCACGCGCGCTTCCTGGTGCATGCAGTGCCAAAGGACTACCGTACCACCTGGCCCGAGGTGTCCCGCGGGGTCAGGCTGGCCCACGGGGTCAAGAAGGAATGGCTGTTGGCCCGGGTTGGTGAGGACGAGGTTGGCTATCTAAAGTTTAGAAGGGTCCGACCCTGACCCATGTGCTGCTAGTATCAAGGAAGAACGATCGAGCCCCACCTCAATGGATGGGGCCCGTCGATCTCAAAGCTGTATCTCGATGCCCAGCTTCTCGGTCAGCTCCTTGTATCGGTTCCTGATGGTGACCTCAGTGACCCCGGCCACATCGGCCACCTCGCGTTGGGTCCTACGCTCATTGCATAGGATGGAGGATACGTAGATGGCGGCAGCGGCCACCCCGGTTGGTCCACGTCCGGAGGTCAGTTCCTTCTCGGCGGCATCCTTGAGAATATCAGCCGCCTTGGACTGCACCTCGCCGGATAATTTCAACTCGGAGCAGAACCGCTGCACGTAGTCCTGGGGGTTGGTAGGCATGAGCTTCAGCTTCAGCTCCCTGGTCATGAACCGGTAGGTCCTGCCGATCTCTTTCCTGCCAACGCGTGATGAGTTGGCCACTTCGTCCAGCGTCCTGGGGACGTTGCACTGCCTGCAGGCGGCATACAGCGATGCCGCCACCACGCCCTCTATGGATCGGCCGCGTATCAGGTTCTTGTTGACCGCCTTACGGTAGATCATGGCTGCGGTCTCTCTCACGTTCCTGGGCAGGCCCATGGACGAGGCCATACGGTCCAGTTCGCTCAAGGCGAATGCCAGGTTACGCTCGGTGGCGTTGGACACCCTGATCCTTCGCTGCCACTTCCTCAATCGATACAGCTGGGCCCTGTTCCTGGTAGGGATGCTCTTACCGTAGCTATCCTTGTTCTTCCAGGATATCTCGGTCGACAGGCCTTTGTCGTGAATGGTATAGGTCATGGGGGCACCAGTACGCGCCCTCTTCTCGCCCTGTTCGACGTCGAAGGCTCGCCATTCTGGCCCCTGATCGATGAAATTGTCATCCAGCACCAGGCCACAGTCCTCGCAGAGGAGCTCGCCCCTCTCGTAATCCCGGACCAGATGGTGGCTGTTGCACTCAGGACACTGTTCGATCTCTTCTGCCCCTTCTCTTACCTTTGCCATTGTTTTCTACCCCATCGATATAGAGGTTCTTACCCAGTGTGTTGAGCAGTTTCTCGTCCTTTGACGGTTCCACAGAGATGAATGGTGAGTCCACCGGGCCGAAAATCCTCTTGACGCGACCTATTCGCCGTTGTCTTTGATCATATACTATCGAGCCGGGTCTGGGGGTGATGGCACCCTTAACTATGAGTTTCCCCTCAAGGGTAACTTCCTGTACCTGTCCAAGGTATTCCATGCGATCAGGTCCCCCGTTCATCGTCTCGAATGACGATGCGTGAATTAATCGATTCTACTATATAATGGTATCGTAAAACTATTAATGCCCAAAACATCATGCATTTAAGGTTTGTTAAATCGTTCTTTAGATAGTGTACCAGATGTATAGATAAACCTTGCCCTATGGCGTGTTAGGTAGTTGCACGGTCCTTGAACCAAAACATATTATAAGGTTTTCGATCCGCTTGAGGCGACTGTAAGCTCCCGCTAATCGTTTAATACCGGTCAGGGGATGTACGGTCGTGGAGATTTCAGAGGGCCACCCTCGTTACCGCTCGCTGATGGCCAGAGAGAGAATAGTCTGCATGGTGGATGAGGGCATGGTCACGCCCACTGGCATGATATCACACGGTAGGGGTGAGGCCTACGACTATCTTTTGGGGGAGGCCACCATCGTACCGGCAGAGCAGGCCGAACGGGTTGCTGCCGCTTATCTGCTGGAAGCGATAAACCCGGTAATTTGCGTCAACGGTAACGCTGCCGCCCTGGCTGGGGAGGAGCTCGCGGCCCTGGCTCGGTTGGTGCCGGCCAAGCTGGAGGTGAACCTGTTCCACCGCACCCCTGAGCGGATGACCAAGGTGGTGGCCCATATGGAGTCCTTTGGGATCGAGGTGTTGGGGCTTGAGCCTGATGCCAGTATCCCTGGGATAGCATCGGACCGGGCGCTGTGTACCATGGAGGGCATTCATGACGCGGACGTGGTGTTGGTGCCTATAGAGGATGGGGACAGGGCCGAGGCTCTGGTGCAGGCGGGGAAGGTGGTCATAGCGATCGACCTCAACCCATTATCGCGGACCTCGAGGGCGGCCACTGTGCCAGTGGTGGATGAGGTGACAAGGGCTGTGCCTAACATCGGTCGTCACGTCAAGGCGATGAGGGGCGACTCTGGGCTCAGGCGGCGCACGATCAAGAGCTTTGATGCCGAGGACTGTATAGATGCGGTGCTGGTGAACATATGCGACCACCTGATGGGTGATAGGGGGGATTGAGACGGAGGATCTATTGCAAAAGGGAGTTCTCAGGTTGAGATGGGCCGATAGGCACATGGCGGTACTGGGAAGCGTCAGGGAGGAACTGAAGGATTCAGGAGCACTGGAGGGCGTCCGGGTGGGCATGGCCCTGCACGTGGAGGCCAAGACCGGCATGCTAGCGGTCACGCTGGCAGAGGCAGGGGCCAAGGTGCGATTGGCCAGCTGCAACCCCCTTTCCACTGACGACTCGGTGGCGCTGGCGCTCAGAGAGGAGTATGGTCTGGAGGTATTCGCCCGGCGGAGCGAGACCCAGGACGAGTACTACGACCACCTCGACAGCGTGATCGACCTGGGACCTGACTTTGTCATCGACGACGGGGCCGATCTCATATCTGAACTTCACACCCGTCGTACCGATATGATGGGTAACGTCAAGGGTGGCAACGAGGAGACCACCACCGGCATAATCCGCTTGCGGGCCATGGCTGATGAGGGAGCTCTTCGCTTCCCGGTGGTGTCGGTGAATGATGCGCTGATGAAGCACCTGTTCGATAACCGTTACGGCACTGGCCAATCGACGTTCGATGGCTTCATGAACGCCACTAACCTGCTGGTGGCCGGCAAGACACTGGTAGTGGCCGGTTATGGATGGTGCGGTAGGGGGGTGGCCATGCGGGCCAAGGGCCTGGGCGCCAACGTGGTGGTCACCGAGGTGGATCCGGTGAAGGGGATAGAGGCCATCATGGACGGGTTCCGGGTCATGCCCATGATAGATGCGGTCACGGAGGCCGACATAATCATCACCGTCACTGGATGCAAGGACGTGTTGCGTCCCGAGCATATGCTTCGACTCAAGGACGGGTGTGTGCTGGGTAACACCGGTCACTTCGACAACGAGATAAGCACTCGATACTTGGAGGATCTGGCCGGGGAGCCGGTACGGGTTCGGGACCACGTGGATCAATACACCTTCGCTGACGGTCGTAGGACCTATCTTATCTCTGAGGGGCGGTTGATGAACCTGGGTGCAGGCCAGGGCCACCCGGTGGAGATAATGGATATGAGTTTCGCCATCCAGGCGCTGTCGCTTCGCTATCTGGTCGAGAACCATGAACACATGGCGTCAAAGGTCCATCCGGTGCCACCCGAGCTGGATCAGAAGGTTGCGGAGTTAAAGCTGGCTACCATGGGCGTATCCATAGATCGCCTGACCAGTGAGCAGCGGAACTACTTGAGTGGGTGGAGAGAGGGCACGTGACCTTCCTGACCGTCTACGGGCACACCTGTATCGATCAGATACTAAGGCTGAGCGAGTTTCCCCTGGTGAACACTTCGGTGGATATATTCGAGAAGCGGCGGTACTTTGGCGGTACTGGAGCGAACATCGCCACGGTGGCCGCGTCCTTGGGGGTGCCCACAGCTCTGGTGTCGTTCGTGGGCAGCGATCTACCTCCAGACTTCGAACGCTGGATGGAGGGTCGAGGTGTTGATCTGTCGGAGCTGGTCAAGGTGGATGGGTTTGAGACCCCCACCGTGTTCATTGTGTCCAATCGCCATCATGATCAGGTAGCCTATGTTTACCAGGGGCCGATGGCGGTGCTGGATGACCTGGAGCTGAAGGTGGTGAATGCCAGGCGCTCCCGCCACGTGCACATAGCCACAGGCAGGCCAGAATATTATATCAGGGTGATGGAGAACCTTCCTGATGAGGTCTTCATAGCCCTGGACCCCGCCCAGGAGATACACCGTATCTGGAACCCGTCCCATTTCCGTCGGGCACTGCCGCTGGTGGACATGCTATTCTCCAACCAGTACGAGGCGGAGCGGATGCTGGAATACGCCGGTGCCCATTCACCACAGGAGATGGTGGATGGACTTGGCCTGTGGGTGATCACCCGGGGGGCGGAGGGGATCGACCTGGTGACCACGGAGCGGGTGGAGCGGGTACCGGCCATCCGCACTGAGGTACAGGACACCACCGGCGCCGGCGACTCGTTCAGGGCCGGTTTCTATGCCGGCAAGTACCGGGGCATGAGCGATAGGGATGCCGCGGTGATCGGCACGGCGACGGCATCGTTCACAGTGGAGACGGTCGGTTGTCAGACAAACATACCCGATTGGGATGGGGTCATGGAACGGGCCGAACCTTATCTATAATAATGTCTCTTTTTATCATGGCCAGCACTATGATTTCTCCTCTTTCATAATAACAAAGGTTTAATATTGAAAACACGGTAAAGGGTTGGCAGGGTACAGGTATGGCGGTTGGGTTTGTCCTGATTAACACCGAGTCGGCTAAGACTCAGGACGTGTATCAGGAGCTATTGATGATAAAGGAAATAGTTGAGCTCACACCGCTGTTCGGTGAGTATGATTTCCACGCTAAGGTCGTCGCCGATGACTTCGACCTTCTCGGTAAGGTCGTCGTGGACAAGATAAGGGTGATCCCAGGCATCACCGGAACAAAGACCCTGACGGGAATCAACCTTTGAGGAGACATTTGACATGATTGATCAGATCGTTGATTGGAGCTTATGGGACTTCCTGACGGTCGTACTACTGACCTTTTCCCTGTTCATGCTGCTTGCAGGGGTCTTCACTGCCTACTTCGGAAGCGGTAAGAGCAGGACCATTGGTATCGTTCTGCTGGTAGTGGGCCTGGTCGTGGGCGTCGTTTGGATTTATCTGTGCGGGTTCACCGACGTCATTGACGTGGAACTTTCGGCCGTTTTCTGGAACGCTGTCATTGGTATAATGGGTGCGCTGATCGGTGCACTGGTTGCCGTGGGCATATTCCTTCTAGCTATAATGAAGTCCTGAAATGGACTCCAAACCTCACTCCCTTTTACTCAACAACTTTTTTATTCTACCATGATAGTGGCCAGTTTGATGCCTGAAGTTCTCATTATCCTCGGCAGTAAGTCTGACCTCCCCGTGGGGAAGAGGGCCATGGAGATATTCGACGCCTTCGGGGTGGAAGCGGAGATGATGGTAGCCTCGGCTCACCGCACGCCCAAGCGGGTGGATGATATAGTGACCTGCAGCGATGCTCGGGTGTTCATTGCCGTGGCAGGACTGGCAGCTGCCTTGCCTGGGGCGGTGGCCTCGGCGACGGTGCGGCCGGTCATCGGTGTGCCCGTGAGTGGCAAACTGAACCTTGATTCGATCCTGTCGATAGTACAGATGCCCCCCGGAGTTCCAGTGGGCACTGTGGGCCTTGATCGTGGTGAGAACGCCGCCTTGCTGGCCCTGCAGATACTGGCCACATCTGATGAGGGTCTGGCCATTAAGTTGCGTGAACATCGTGAGGAGATGGCCAGGAACGTGGTCGCGGACTCCTTCGAGGTGAACTGATGTTCGATGCCGACGATTTCATTGAAGATATGATCGTCCAGATGCGCGATCAGATCCCAGGGAGGGCTATCATAGCCTGCTCTGGAGGCGTCGATAGCGTAGTGGCCATGGTGTTGGTGAGCAGGGCCATCGGCGATCGTCTTCTGGCAGTCTATGTGGACACAGGCTTGATGAGGAAGGGCGAGACCGATGAGGTCAGAGGTATGCTAGCGGAGCTTGGGGTGAACCACCGTGTCATCGATGCCTCTGATATGTTCTTCGCCGCCCTGGCTGGCGTCATTGACCCCGAGGTGAAGCGCAAGCGCATCGGCGAGGCGTTCATACGCACCTTCGAGTCCACGGCGAGAGAATTCGAGGCAGATCATCTGATCCAGGGGACCATTGCGCCTGATTGGATCGAGAGCGGGGACGAGTTCCGGGAAACCATCAAGAGCCATCACAACGTGGGTGGGCTCCCTGAGGATATGGAGCTGACGCTGGTGGAACCGCTCCGTGATCTTTATAAGGATGAGGTGCGAGCGGTCGCTCGTCACCTGGGGGTCCCGGTCTCGGAGCGACAGCCGTTTCCGGGTCCGGCGCTGGCGATCCGGGTCATTGGTGAGGTCGTCCCTGAGAAGGTGTCCATTGTGAGAGATGCCTGTGCCATCGTGGAAGCGGAATTGGAATTGGCAGCAGAGCGGGGCGTCATGGTCCGACCATGGCAATATTTTGCCGTGCTGCTGAACACACAATCGGTGGGTGTCCAGGGGGATCGTCGGGCATACGGTTACACGGTGGCTGTTAGGGCGGTGGATTCGGTGGATGCCATGACCGCTACATACTCCCACGTGCCGTATGACATTCTGGATCGGATATCGCTGCGCATAACCAGCGAAATGAACGATCAGGTCAATCGGGTAGTATACGATATAACCAGCAAGCCACCCGCTACAATCGAGTGGGAATGATCACAGATCCAGGAGCTCCCTGGGCTCCAGGAAGTGGTCCGGCCCCACATGGATGGTATGTCGTAGTCCGAGCGCACCATGATGGATATGATCCTTATTTGGTGTGGATGTTACGATGTTGCTAGCAGGTATGGATATTTGGTCTTCTAATTGCTTTTACAGCTCAAGACGCGCTGGGCAACTTCATTAGTGGAATTTTCCTGCTTACAGACAGGCCCTTCAAGGTTGGTGACTTGGTTCTTGTAGAGAACGGTGATTACTGTCAGGTTGTAAAAGTGGGTATGAGGACCACTAAGCTTTACAATGCCTTTGACCATGACTTGATCATCATACCAAACAGTAAAATTGCCAATGAAAAGGTCATTAACCTCACCGAGCCAGATAACACGATCGAAATTCGAGTGGTAGTGAGCGTAGCGTATGATGCGGGCATTGAAAAAACGAAGAAGACAATGCTAGAAGTAGCAATCTCAAACTCTGATATTATCAATGACGAGGACAGGCAGACTTTTGTTAGGTTGCAAGAGTTTTCAGATTCAGCGGTAATTCTCAAGATGTATACCTGGGGCAATCACTTAGATAACCAATGGCGTCTCGGTAGTGAGATAAGAGAAAATATTCTTACAAGATTCAAAGAAGAGGATATTGTCATCCCCTACCTACAAAGGGTAGTCCACCACCCGGCGCATGTGCCGCATGATGATGGCGGGTACATCATCCCCTACCTACAAAGGGCAGTCCACCACTGAAAGGAGGTCTTAAAACAATGACAAAAACATGGCACGATCTACCTTTAAATGAAGTTATTACCAAACTCCGAACATCAAAAAATGGATTGGATGGGAAGGAGGCGAATCAACGACTTGATGAATATGGTCCCAATGAGTTAAGCGGTCAGGAGGTCACATCTCCCATCAAGTTATTTATCACGCAATTCAAGAATGTGATGGTAATAGTTCTCATTATTGCTACGATAATATCCGCAGCGATCGGGGAATATATTGATTCTATCGTAATTTTGATAATTTTGATATTAAACGCAATTATTGGTTTTGTACAGGAATATAAGGCAGAAAAGGCGCTATTAGCCCTTCAAGCGATCACATCGCCACATGCCTCCGTTATCAGAAATGGTAATGAGGTAAGTGAGTCGGTCAATGAGTTGGTTATCGGTGATGTGATATTGCTCAAGACGGGCGACATGGTTCCAGCAGATTGTCGTCTTATAGAGGCTGTTAACCTCAAGGTGAGTGAGGCTGCCCTTACTGGTGAATCCATGGCAGTCACCAAGGATTCTACGATCATATGTGCCGAACAAACTATGATCGGAGATCAAAACAATATGGTATTCAGTTCCACAAATGTGGAATACGGACGTGGGAAGGCCGTTGTGGTTGCAACTGGCATGCAAACAGAGATAGGGCGCATCGCAGAAATGATCATTAAGGTGGAATTTGAGCCGACGCCTTTGCAATCTAAACTGCATCGATTGGGAACACAACTTGGTATTGTTGTACTGTGTCTTTGTTCACTATTGTTCATGATCGAATATATTCGATCAGGTGGTGAAAACGCTCTACATATTTTACTTGTGGCTGTGAGTTTGGCGGTAGCAGCAATTCCAGAGGGGTTGCCTGCAGTTGTGACTATTAGCTTAGCTATAGGTCTGCAAAGAATGGCAAGTAAACACGCATTGATAAGAAGATTACCTGCTGTTGAAACACTCGGCAGTACAACTGTTATATGTTCGGATAAGACAGGCACTCTGACAAAAGGTGTAATGAACATCAAGCGGATCTGCACATTGGGAGAAAGCTACCATGTTACTGGAGATGGCTATGAGCCCATTGGTAATTTCACAATAAATGGTAATGATGTGGAACCAAAAGGGAGGTCATCATTGGTTCGGCTACTGACAGCAGGGGCACTCTGCAACGACTCGGAATTGATGTTTGAAGAGAAGAACTGGCAAGTTAGAGGAGACCCTACTGAAGGTGCATTTGTTATTGTGGCCGGAAAGGCAGGCTTACTTAAGGAAAACCTCAATAAAGAAATGCCAAGAATCTCCGAGAATCCTTTCGATTCAGAGAGAAAGCGAATGTCGACCATTCATGAATACGATTCGGGAAAGAATATAGCCTATATCAAGGGGGCAATGGACAGTGTTTTGTCACACTGTAACTGGGTAATGGATCATGATGAAGTTCGTCCAATTACTCATGAGGATATCCAGTACATTGAGCAGATGCATACGGAAATGGCCAACGAGGCCTATCGTGTTCTTGTATTAGCCCAAAAGGAATCAGATGATATTATAGCGATCGAGGAAGCAGAAACAGATCTCGTGTTTCTCGGTCTTGCTGGAATGATTGACGCACCTCGAAAGGAGGCTATCGAATCGATCAAATCCTGCCAGAAGGCAGGAATACAGGTGGTTATGATAACGGGTGACCACAAACTAACTGCGATATCAATCGCGAAGCAAATGGGCATCTTCACAAAAGGTTCACTGTTAATTACGGGACTGGAACTCAACGAAATGACCGATCAACAGCTTTCAGATATCGTTGAAAAAGTGGCGGTATTTGCTAGAGTGTCTCCAGAGCATAAATTGAGGATCGTGGAAACACTCAAAAAGCGAGGGCATATCGTAGCCATGACGGGTGATGGAGTAAATGATGCACCCGCGTTAAAAAAGGCAGATGTCGGAATTGCAATGGGAATCACTGGCACCGATGTTTCAAAAGAAGCCTCGGACATGGTCCTTACCGACGACAACTTCGCATCCATTGTGAGCGCAGTGAAAGAAGGTAGAAGAACTTTTGATAACATACGAAAATTCATTAAGTACACACTCACCTCAAATTCTGGTGAGATATGGGTCATGATGGCGGCTCCATTCCTTGGTATGCCTTTTGCCCTCTTACCTTTGCAGATTCTTTGGATCAATCTGGTAACGGATGGACTACCTGGCCTATACTTGGCTTCAGAACCTGCTGAAAAAAATACAATGTGCAGATCACCTTATCATCCCAAGGAAAATGTTGTTGGAAAAAAGATGAAATTACACATATTATGGGTTGGGTTATTGATGGGCATTGTATCTCTTGGCGTCGGTTTCTGGGCCTGGAAAAATGCAGATCCACTATGGCAAACAATGGTGTTTACAACCCTTACATTGTCTCAGATGGGGCATGTTCTGGCGATCCGGTCAGGGCGTGATTCCTTTTTCACCATTGGCCCATTATCAAATATCAAGCTATTAGGTGCTGTGCTATTGACATTTATCCTGCAACTGGCAGTTATTTATATGCCATTCATGCAAGAAATTTTCAAGACTGTTGCATTGCCATTTGATATTCTCATAATCTGTTTGGTATTGAGCACCGTTGTGTTCTGGTCGGTAGAACTTGAGAAGTGGGTATTGCGTAGGAAAGAAAATCTGGGTCATGTGATGTGGAGTTAAACATATCTATAATGGTGGCGGCTTTCTTGGCCACATTCATCATCGTGAACCCAATTAGCCTGACCTCGACAGTTGGAAATAATTACACATTTTCATAAGACGAATTTGACATTAAGATCAACAGTCGTGATCATTGGTTTCAGAATACCCTATTCATTAATTTTAGAACGTGATCCATCCGATCTGGTCGAAATAATTGCAGTTGATCCACTGAAGAAATTTGACACTCGTACATGTTTAC
>JAUVWO010000080.1 GCA_030604065.1 Methanomassiliicoccales archaeon
CTCACCGACAGCACCACCTCGTCCTGGACCGCCTGGTCCAACTGACGCTCGGCACCCCGTATCTGGATGATTGCCTCGTAGTAATTGCCCAGCATCCGGCTGCACCGCTGGCACACGGTGTTCTTGACCCGGACCACGGTGGATAGCTCCTCCACCTTCTCCAGGCCATGCACCTCGATCCACAACCGCAGGTCCACCAGCACGTTACGGTCGTCCTGCGCCTCGGCGTTGGTGGCCGCCTCGGTCAGGCGGGCATCCTTGCGCACCCCAAGGGCGGCGATGGCCGTCTCGGTGGCCGCATCCTTCCGGGTCTGGAACGGCCCCCACCTGTTGCGGACACGGTACTCGTGACAGTTGGTGCACGTCTCCACGTCCACCCGATCGGCGATCTCCACCAAGATGTTGGTCTCCAGATAGCAGTCGGGGCACAGCCCCTCCACCGTCTCACCCTCCTTACCACAGCGCACGCAGAACATATGGATCACATGCGTACCATCTGGGCGTGGGGAACGCCATCGATCATGATCACATGGTCCTGGTCCACCGCACCGCAATCCACAGCGATGGCCACTACCCGCTCGCCGACCAGGTTGGCCATCGTCGCCAGCTCCAGACGGTTCATGAAGATGGCCTCGTCAGCCGCCTCCCCGGCGTAGAAACTTTCCCTGACCTCCAGGCTCAGCTTGTCCTGGGTGAGCTTGCGCCCCACCAGTTCGCTGTCGCAGGCAGCCAGCAGGACCTCCCCGCGCCTCTGATGCATCTTAACCATCATTCCATCCTCTCCGAGGTCAGCCTATAATATCCATAGGCGGGCTCGTATATCTCCCCGTTGGTCTTCAACCGGCGTATCAAGGCCCGTATGCGATCCTCGGGGATGCCGTCGGCCATGCCTATCTCGATTACGTCCTCCAGCGGCACACCCTCGCCACCGACCCCGCGGAGTATGCGACGGATGTTCTGTATCTGGTCCCGCTGTGACTTGTTGGTATCGGCCATCACGTTGTCGATGTCCAGTGACCCAGAGTCACCAGCGATCTTGCGTAGGTAGTACTCGACCACCCTGACGGCGCGGTCGGCATCCTGCTGCTCCACCACCTGTGACAACCGAACACGTGCCGATGCCTCAGACAGGCGCACGAACGCCTCCAGTTGTCTGGCGGTGATGGGCACGGATGAATCTGCGGCCTCGCCCATCTTCCTGATGCTGAGATAGCTACGCTTGATTATGTCGGCGGCGGTGTCGTCCATCACCGGAAGTATGCGCTTGGAGTAGGCCACGTACTTGCGCAGGAATTCGATGTCGAACACCGGCTTGAGATCGCTGGTGCGGTCCATGATTACGTCCACAGGTATCTCTGGCAGCGTCTCCCGAGGGTTGCTGTGCCTCAGCACCTGGCCCCGACGGTGTGCCGATAGAATATGTTCAGTGATGTTGCGGTCCTTCTCAGCGTCCTGCTTGTCGGTGAGAGCGAATATCAGATCGAACCTGGACATGAGTGCCGGGGGCAGGTTGATCTGGCCAGCGAAGTTCTCATGCTCCTCGAACCGGCCGTACTTGGGGTTGGCCGCGCCCAGGATGGAGCAGCGGCACTGCAGGGTGGCGGTGATGCCGGCCTTGGCCACACTGATACATTGACTCTCCATGGCCTCGTGCATCGAGGAACGGTCCTGATCGGTCATCTTGTCCAGCTCGTCGATGCAGGCCACTCCTTTGTCCGCAAGCACCAGGGCGCCAGCCTCCAGCGTCCACCGCCCTTCGCCGAAGTCGTCCTTGACCGCGGCGGCGGTGTTGTGCACCAGCAGACCGTTGGCCAGGAATGAGTGGGCCCCGTCCACGGTGAGGTCGTACACATGGTCCGGCAGTTCATCGTCGATGCGCCTGACCGCCACGCATCCCGTGGGCCCGTCAATGGTCATCAGCGCCTCGCCCTCGACGATGTCCCGGGCCATCACCCATCCTCCGTCTGCGGTCATCAGCCGGGTCTCCGGAGTCACCTGGATCGAGTGCTGGCCGGTGTCGATCTCCACAAGAAATGTAGGGGTGCTAAGGCGCCAGACCGACCGTAGGTCGCGCACCTCGACGCCATCGCTCAGTGTGGTCACCGTGTGTCCAACCACATCCTGCCTCTCGACGCCCTCCTGCTCCACCGTGGGCGAGCGCATCAGCGACTCCACCACCGGGCCTATGGCCCTTCGGATGCCGTCGACCGTTATGAGAGTATCAGGATGCACGCACAGGCCGGCAGCGCTCGATGACTTGCCGGAGGCGTAGATGCCCCTGGGCGCCAGGGAGGACATGTACCGCAGCAGCTGGGACTTGGCAACACCAGGGTCGCCGACCAGGAGGACGTGTATGTCGCCGCGTATGCGGGTGCCGTCGTCGAGCTGCTTCTCCACCCCCCCGCACAGCTGCAGGGCGAGGGACTCCTTGACCACGTCGTAACCGTAGATGGTAGGCGATATGGAGGCGACGATGCGGTCGAAGATGGCCGGGGACGCGGCCTCCTCGCGTATCAGCGCCTCGTCCTCCTCGGTGATGTCGATCTCCTCGTACTCGTGCTGCTCCGACTCGGCGCTGAGGACGTCGAGGTTGATGTCGAACAGTGTGCTCTTCTCCCGGCTGCCCTTCTGCACCGAGCGCAGCACCCCGTTCAGAACTATGCGGTCCCCGGGCGATATGCGTCCAGCGATGTCATCCTCCAGGAATCCGGCTAGGCGCTCGGGCTGGGACCCACCCCTGAGCCCCTCAGGGGACTCCTGCACCTCCACCTTCTGAGTGTCCACGTAGACGGACTTCTCCGGCAGCAGCACGAACTTCGTGCTGGCCGCGGTCTTCTCGCAGCCACCCTGCTCCTTATAGCACTCAAGGGGCTCCTTGAAATTCATCCCCTTCTGGTCCTCGTGGATCTCATGGCCGCAGCGGACGCAGCTGAACATCGCCCTGGTCAACCGTGGACGGACCTCGGTCGCCTTGCGCACCAACCCCTCGACGGAGATGAGCTTGCCCAGGTGCTTGCTGCGCAGCTGGCGTATCTCGACCCGGCAGTCACGGGGCAGCTCCACCATGCGCAGGTGTATCTCCGCCTCGCCACGATCAGGGGGCATCATCTTCATCATGGCATCCCCGCCCATCCGCAGCACCCGGTCGGGCTGCTGCAGAAGCAAGATCGCCATGTCCGGGTCGAAGCGATCCAGGTCGGAGTAGCAAACGTACACGCTGCGCATCTCCGGGTAGAGTGTAGACACCTCCATCACGCTGAGGCGGTAGTGAGTGGTGCTGAAGAACTCCTCCCATCTCGCCACGAGGTCCTCGTTGGAATATCTGCTGGCCAATTGAAACTCACCTGTCCGTATCCATCGCTGCGGCGCGCATGTCGCTCGCCGGGCCCTTTTCCTCAGCATCGGAAGCATTAATAGTTTATCGTTGCCACCTCGGAGGAATGCGCCCTTTGCCCGTTAAGGCAGATACTCAGATTGGATGGCGACCACCTCGGTCGAGTCCTTGGCCGAGGCGTAGCTCTCCAGCGGTTCACGGTTAAGCCGCAGGAACTCCTCTCCGTAGCGGAACTGCAACAGCAGCGCCTCGGCCTGATCCCGGAATCCGGTGATGATCAGCGTCGCGGCCACCGCCTCGGCGCTGTTGAGCTCCATCGGCCTCCCCCAGTTCACCGGGTTGGCTGCCAGCAGGAACGGCAGCCCCCGAGCGGTTCCCCGAGGCACCGAGGGGAACGAGTCCATATGGGCCCATGTCAGGTCCATCACCAGCACCCCGGCCCGCTCCACGGCCGCGGCATCGGCGGGACTGAGCGCCCGCTCGGCGAAGGGATCCAGGACGATGACCCCACGCGGGAGACGGCGCAGGTCCTTCACCTCGGTCGCAAGACCAAGGCGCACTATCTTGCGGGCGGAGCATTTGCGGGGGTCGCATTGACGCTCATCATACACCCACACCCTTGCCACATCCCATAGAACGTGGGACGGGCTTAAGGAAGCTTGCACCGGATGATAACCGGGCGGAAATGATTATGGACTCGCTCGCCGTCCATCATACAATGGTGGGGGTCGAGTTACGCCGGTGTCGCATCGATGATCGTGATGAGCTCATGCGATTATGGCACCGCGCCGGGCTGGACCACGTGCCCGAAGGCCGAGACTCGCTGGACGGGATAAGGCGGGCCATAGAGAACGATTCGTCGCTTCTGTTGGTGGCAGAGGTCGACGGCGAAATGGTCGGCTCGATAATGGTCAGCCATGATGGGCGCAAGGGGTGGATCAACCGCCTAGCGGTGAAGCCTGACCATCAGCGGGAAGGACTGGCGACGCTGCTGGTGGACGAAGGCGAAGCCTTCCTGCAGAGTCTAGGGATCGATGTGTTCTGTTGCCTGATATTCAACGACAACGTTGCATCGCAACATCTGTTCCATCGACTGGGCTACGAGAGCAACCCGCACATCTGGTATTACCGCAAGAAACTGAGACCGGAAGCCTAGGCGAACTCCGCCTTCGCCCACTCGATGATCTCGTCCCTCACCCTGGCGTAGTTCTGCTGCAGCTCCTGTTCGTCAGTGAACGGGTAGAATGTTGGATCGGGGAACGGATGCTCACGATACTCGCCCGCCGGGAGCGCTGGGATCCCCTCTCGCTTCAGCCCGGGGTCGACGTTGTAGCTGAGGTCGAAACTCTGCCCCGCGAACTCCTCGATCGTCTTGGCCCTGTATCGTCTGATGTCGTACTCCGCATGACGCATCACTAAGATGGCATCGATATCCAGCTGGGTCGGATCGATGCCCGCGCTCTCCGCCCGGATGTCCGGGAACAGCTTTCTCACGACGCCCTCACACATCTGGGACTGGAGGTCGTTCTTGCGACACAGGAACAGCACGCTCTTATCGGGTCTCTTGGCCATCGCCGATCACCATACCCACCAACGATTCATCCGTCATATTCTTGTCGCCTGCTGGAAAGGATTAAGGCCCACCTGCGGAATAGAGGGGTGCCACGATGATGAAAGCTTTTTGAGCTGATCCGTGATGATTGACGGGCGAGCTGAGTGGCGATGCAATTTTTCAAATAACCGGACGTTCATACAGTGGACGGGATGCACAATGCCGACAGGCTTCGGTTATCTTGAGAGCAATAGGGAGTTCCGGCTCCATTGGGTCAAGCGTACGATCGCCACCCTCATCGACATGCTGGTGGTCTTCACACCCATAACGATGGTCATGTTCATCATGCAGCCACCCAACATAGAGCTGGTGGCCGGTCTGGTGACCGGTTTCGCATTGTTCATGTACTGCGGCCTGTTCGAGTGGTACTTCGGGCAGACGCTGGGGAAGCGGCTGATGCACCTGAGGGTCATCACCCTGGACCACTACATGAGCCCCAAGCAGACATTCATCCGCTCCATCGCGAAGATGTTCTGGTTCTTCTTCCTGTTCATTGATGTCATCATCGGCCTGGCCATCGTCGGCGACGACCCCAGGCAGCGGTTCTCCGACACCGTGGCCAAGACGTCGGTCATTGCCTACGAGCCCGTGCTTGGAAGTATCAAGAAGCGCGCCGAACCCTCAAAGCAGTACCAATTATCCGTAGAAGAACGGAAGGCCATACTCGCGGAGGCGGAGAACAAGTAATTCTATCTTAAGGTGCGGGTGAATGATCCTTAAGCCCACCAGTACCAACATCCTGTGTTTTCATCATATTCTCCGTTGAGCTCGCCCATGTCCCTGAGCATGGAAAGGGATCTTGGCAGACCATCAGGGCATTGATAACCGAACGAGTCCAATAGATCCTCAAGCTCCTTAGTGGTCCAATGCTTATTGCCCATGATGCCCTTGAGCATCTGGATCGCTGATTGGATGTCCATCGTATAATGGAGAAGAAAAAGGAAAAATAAAAAGGGTTGGACCTTAGAAGGTCACAGTTGCAGTGCAGATGACGTCACCTGTCTCTCCATAGATAAGAGACAAAACGACCGTATCACCTGAATCGGGTGCAACACTAGGCGTGATGACTATCGAGTCGCCATCGCTAACAAAATCATCTGCACCCAGATTGTAAACTAAGGCGTCCCCAAGATAGATCGTACCAGTCGTCACGACTTTTGCACTACTGACGGAAAAGGATGTCGCATTTGTTACAGTGTCAGCAGTACCTGAAATCGTCAATTTGCAATCAATCCACTGCGTGTCTGGATTAATAGGACCGAACACAAAGGTCGCTGCTGTCGAAGTCTTTGAGGTTGACTTGATATCTCCAGTAGGGGTAGCATCTCCTCCGCCACCGAATCCGGATACCATTACATACAGGACAGCAGCTAGAACCACGGTGATCGCGACCATCAGGATGGTTGCGATAACAGGTGACACACCGCTAGAATCCTTGCGAATGTTCCACATCTTCTTCATTTATTTTGTCCTCCTGGACAGATAGGGTGTCCTACCTGCATCCGACTGTTAGAATCGACCGGAGAGGATATAAAGCTTTTTCATTAAATCTTCGAAATGATAGTCCATCCCTTGCCAGACGTCTTATCACTCCGACGATGAGGGCTCC
>JAUVWO010000083.1 GCA_030604065.1 Methanomassiliicoccales archaeon
GGCCGAACCGTCGAGGCCATGGTGGTCATATTGCGTACCCGGGGCTGCTGGTGGGCCCGGGCCAAGGGTTGCAACATGTGCGGCTACAACAGTCCCACCGTCACCGATGTGGACGCCGAGGACCTGAGGTTACAGATCACCCGTGCCGTTGAGGCTTACACGGACGAGCCCATGGTCAAGTTCTACACCTCTGGCAGCTTCCTTGACGAGCGCGAGGTGCCGGCCCAGGTACGTGCGGAGCTATTTGATGCCTTCGACACCGATCTCATCCTCCTGGAGAGCCGCCCAGAATTCGTGACCCTCGAGACGCTTGCCACCCTTCCCGCAGAGCGGACGGCGGTGGCCATAGGTCTTGAGAGTGGGGTCGAGGACACTCTGAGGCGCTCGGTACGAAAAGGGTTCACGGTGAAGGACTATCTGAATGCAGCCAAGTTGCTGGGTGACAAGGGGTTCAGATTGCGAACCTATCTTCTGCTCAAGCCCCCATTTCTCAACGAGGCACAGGCGGTCGAGGACACTATGAGAAGCATCGATCTTTGCCACGACCTCACATGGGATATATCCATCAACCCGGTCAACGTGCAGCGGGGCACCATGGTAGAGGATCTGTGGCGAAGAGGTGACTATCGACCCCCGTGGATATGGTCACTGGCAGAGGTGTTGACCCGGGCGCGCGATATCACCACGAAGCGGGTCTTCTCATCGCCGTCGGGGGGCGGCAGTCGTCGGGGGACCCACAATTGCGGAGACTGCGACGGTCAGGCCCTTGATCTGATCGAGAAGTATGCTCTAAGCCAGGATCCTGATGATCTTAGCATGCCTTTGTGTGGCTGCCGAGCCTTATGGGTTGAACATATGGGGCGGGATGGTGCGTTGGGCACATCGGTCGATGTCGATAGGCATATCAACGATGAGCTAGCGTTCAGGTGATGATAACATGGTCGTATATGACATTAAAAGGGGACATTGGAAGTTCATAGAGGGGGACAAACTCCCGGAGCTCATCGCCGAGATATTCGGCAGTGTCGAGCGCGAGGGTGATACATTCATATCATCGTTCGGTGCCATGAGTCGCATCGAGGTTAGCATGCTCAGCAATACCGAGCTAGAGGTGGTCACGGTATCAGATATGGGCACTTCTGATAGTGTGGTGCTAGAGTCCAAGAGGCGCCTCAACCAGTTCGCCGAGAGGGCTTCGGGATTCAACGCAAAGCAGCGCCAGGCTCGTCTTAAGAAGAAGGTCAAGGAAGGCACCGTTTGAAACAGCCTGCCTGGGGCCAGCATCCTTTTCATTATCAATTGTCCACCATACATATTATATATAACTAGTATCTTGCCCAACATTACAGGACACGTAGTGGTGTCCAACCAGACGTCCTGGGCAATGCCACGGCAACCCTCATCCTGTCCCTAATATGTTCTGGGACCGAGATATGACGTCACGGTTGGATGTACCTGACGCGTGCTATACATGCGGCCCGAGAACTAAAGATCGGGTTAGAGTATGACCCTAGAGGTCGAGCTCCCGCAGATACAGAGAGGGAGATTACAATGGCAAACAGAAGACGTCCCAAGCGAGGTTCAAGAGCATATGGGCCTCGAAAGAGGGCTCATAAGCAGACCCCCAGGCTTGATTCTTGGCCTGAGATCAGCGGAGCCCCTAAAATTCAAGGATTCGCCGGCTACAAAGCTGGCATGACCCATGCATTCGTTATTGATGACCGGCCTAAAAGCAATACCAGCGGCCAGAAGATACAGGTGCCGGTAACGGTGGTCGAGGTCCCCCCGATGCGGGTGGCTGCGGTCCGTTTCTATGAGCAGACCACCTATGGTCTCAAGACCATGGGCGAGGTGTGGGCCGATAAGGTGGATCCTCTCCTGGCCCGGAGGCTGCCTCTGCCCAAGAACAGCGACTCTGCAAAGGCCTTGGAGAGTTATAACGGCGTGAGCGCTGACGACGTCAGGTTGCTGGCCTACACTCAGCCCAAGATGGTGAAAGGCATCCCTAAGAAGGTCCCTGACCTGATGGAGCTGAGGGTCGGCGGCGGTAAGATGGATGAGCGGATAGCCTTCGCCAAGGAGAAGCTTGGCGAATCTCTGCTGCTCACAGATTTCGTCTCCGAGGGCGGCATCGTTGACGTGTCGGCGATAACCAAGGGCAAGGGATTCCAGGGTGCGGTCAAGCGCTGGGGCGTCAAGCTGCTCAGCCATAAGAACAGCAAGCACCGTCGGATGATAGGCACCCTTGGTCCGAAGAGGCCTGGATATGTCAGGCCCACCGTGCCCATGGCCGGTCAGATGGGATATCACCAGAGGACCGAGTTCAACAAGCGCATCCTCAAGGTAGGGGATGAAGGGTCCGAGGTCACTCCCAAGGGCGGGTTCTTGCACTACGGTGACGTGGTCAACCAATACATACTGGTCCACGGCTCTGTTCCCGGGCCCACCAAGAGGATAATCCGGTTCAGGGATCCATCCCGGAAGCCCCGTGGCGCCGTGGTCGATTCCCCGACGATCGCATACATATCCACTGAATCCAAACAGGGGGCCTAGATATGGCAGGCAAGATCAGAAGCGTTAACCTTTACTCTTTGAAGGGCGAGGCCAGAGAGTCCATCGCTCTCCCCGAGGCCTTCGCCACCGAGTACCGCCCCGATATCATCAAGCGAGCGGTCGTGGCCCAGCAGGCCAACAAGCGCCAGCCATATGGTCCCTCCAAGAAGGCCGGAATGAGGCATTCCGTGTCCACCTGGGGTAAGGGCCGTGGCGTGTCCCGCGTCCAGAGGCTCAGCCAGGGACGAAAAGGGGCCGAGTCGCCTAACAACGTCATGGGTCGGCGCGCCCATCCTCCGGTTCCCGAGAGGGACTGGTCCAAGGCGATGAACACGAAGGAGAGGCGAATGGCCAAGCTGTCTGCGTTGGCCGCGTCCGCGAACGAGGATATCGTCAGGGCCCGCGGTCACTGCTTCGAAGAGAATGTAACTCTTCCAGTGGTGTTCGAGGACGGATTCGAGTCTCTGACCAGTACCAAAGGGGTAATCGAAGCTCTCGACAGCGTGGGGCTCTCGGACGACCTGTTCCGGGCCAAGGACGGTAAGCACGTCCGGGCCGGTAAGGGCAAGATGCGTGGCAGGCGATACCGCCAGCCGCGGTCGGTCCTCATAGTGGTGAGCGACCAGGCTCAGGTCGGGCTCGGCGCCAAGAACATACCGGGGGTTGAGATAACCTGCCCCAGGCGATTGAATACTTGGCTGCTTGCCCCCGGAGGCGACGCAGGGAGGCTTACTGTGTTCTCCCAGTCCGCACTCCAAGAGATAGGAGAGTGGTAGGATGAAGAAGAGCGATATTCTCATCCACCCATACGTCACCGAGAAGGCAATGAATCATATGACCGGTACGCCAACGCAGGACTTCAGCGACGGTAACCGCCTTGAGTTCCTGGTACACCGCCAGGCGTCCAAAGGTCAGATCAAGGACGTCTTCGAGAACCGGTTCGAGGTCAAGGTGGCCAATGTGTGGACACGCATTGAAAAGGATGGCAAGCACGCCATCATCAAGCTTGCGGAAGGCTACTCTGCCGAGGAAGTCGGCATGAGGATAGGAGTATTCTGAGGGATCTATCATGGGTAAGAGGATCATTCAGCAGAGGAGGGGCCGGGGCGGTCCACAGTATCGATCTCCGAGTCATAGGCACCTGGGCGAAGTTTTCCACCCGAAGATCTTCTCAGGTAAGGGGGAGGTCATCGACCTGGTCCATGCACCCGGTAGGACATCTCCTGTGGCCAAGGTGGACTTTGATGGCAATGAGTCCCTGATGATAGCTGCAGAAGGCATGTATGTGGGCCAGACGCTCACTGTGGCCGAGGTGGCCGAGGTGGCTCCGGGAAACGTAATGGAGCTTAGGGGCATGCCGGAGGGGACTCCCGTCTACAACGTGGAGGCCTACCCCGGTGACGGCGGCAAATTCATCAGGACCGCTGGCACCATGGGCACGATTATTTCCCGCGGCCAGAGGGTCGTGGTCGAGATGCCTTCTGGAGTATTCAAGTCATTCAACCCCCTATGCAGGGCCGCGGTAGGGATCGTGGCTGGCAGCGGTAGGGGAGATAAGCCGTTCGGCAAGGCAGGTGCTAAGTACCACGCCTACCGGAGTAAGAGCAAGGCCAACTTTAGAGTAAGGGGGGTGGCCATGAACCCGGTGGATCACCCCCACGGTGGCGGTAACCACCAGCATGTGGGTAAGCCATCCACTGTAAGTAGGAACGCACCGCCGGGCAGGAAGGTAGGACGCCTTTCACCCCAGAAGAAGAAGAGGAGGAATTGACCATGGCTAGAGCCAAGTCAGTGAGGAAGGGAAGTGCCAAAGCTTCGAGGAGGCGGGCACGGAAGAAGGCGTCCGCGATTCAGGCGCGTCGGAAGAAGGAGTTCACCTACCGTGGCTTTACCATGGAGGAGCTAGGGGAGATGGCTTTCGATGATGTGGTGGGCATCTTGCCCGCCCGTGCTCGGAGGACATTCACCCGAGGTTTGAATCAGGAGCAGCAGACCTGTTTCGATAAGATCAAGACATCAGAGGACTTAGTGCGTACTCATCGCAGGGATGTGCCCGTCGTGCCCTCTTTTGTAGGCAAGTCGGTCGCCGTCTACGATGGACGTGACTTCAAGGAGTTCGAGATCAAGCCTGAGATGATAGGGCATTTCCTGGGTGAGTTCGCCCCGACCCGTGGTATACCGCAGCACAGCGGTCCAGGTGTGGGTGCGACCAGATCCTCGAAGTTCATGCCGTTGAAGTAGGTGATGATGAATGGCAGGATACACAGTAGAGTGTGACCCGGACATAACGTCTAAGGCCATCGGCAAGGAGTTGCCCATATCACCAAAGCATTCCAGGGAGATCTGCACCATGCTCCGAGGCATGGATGCCAACCGCGCCTTGGAGTTGCTCAATGATGTCATAGATCTCAAGAGGGCGGTGCCCATGAAGCGGTTCAACAAGAGGGTCTCTCATAAGCCGGGAGTCGGTCCCGGGCGATACCCAAAGAAGGCCGCCGGTGCTATCAAGAAGGTCATCGAGAGTGCAATGGGCAACGCTGAGTACAAGGGATTGGATCCCGAGAACATGCGCATAATGGCCATATCTGCCTCATTGGGGCGGGTCTCTCGTGGTTATATGGCCCGGGCCCATGGCCGAAGCACCTCATGGGATCAGCAGACCGTGAACATCGAGTTAATCCTTGAGGAGGTCGAGTGAAATGGCCAGTGAGAGAAAATTCATAGCTGAGAACATTCGCAGGGTGCTTCTCAAGGAGTATCTGATGAAGGAGGTCAACCGAGCTGGCTTCGGCGGGCTCGATGTGCAGAGGACGCCCTTCGGTACCAGGGTCACCCTGGTCACCGAGCGTCCCGGCATAGTCATCGGTCGCAAGGGAGCTACAATCAAGGCGCTCACCCGGGCCATCGAGGACGACTTCAACTTCAGAAACCCCCAGATCGAGGTGCAGGAAGTTGAGGATGCCGCCCTTAATGCACAGATCATGGCAGAGAAGCTCGCATTTTCATTGGAGCGTGGATGGCATTTCCGTCGGGCTGGGCATTCCACGGTGCGTCGCATCATGGAGTCCCGCGCCAAGGGATGTCTGGTAGTGCTATCCGGTAAGCTGACCGGTCAGCGTCATCGATTGGAGAAGTTCAAGGCCGGTTCCATCAAGTTCTGCGGCGAACCTCGTCTAAAGTTCATCGATGAAGGATTCGCTACTGCTAAGATCAAGAGAGGCACAATCGGTGTGAAGGTCGAGATCATGCAACCCGGCTCTAGATTGCCAGATGAGGTCGACGTGGTCTCACATGCAGAGGCGATCGAGCTCGTCCCGGCCCTAGCTAATATTGTAGATGATGTTGTGGCGGCCGTTAGGGAGACTCCCGTGGAGGAACCCATTGAGGAACCGATCGAGACTCCCGTGGAGGAACCCATTGAGGAACCGATCGAGACTCCCGTGGAGGAACCCATTGAGGAACCGATCGAGACTCCCGTGGAGGAAC
>JAUVWO010000011.1 GCA_030604065.1 Methanomassiliicoccales archaeon
GACCGGGGTACAGAGTTGCATCGAGTCGACCGCCCGCAACGTTCTGAACCTGATCACCGTATACTCTGTGGAGGACGAGACCCACCTCACTGACCACGACGGACGAGTGCTACCAGATGCATTTCTGATGCCTAAAGGCAGTACCTCCAAGGACCTGGCCTACAAAGTGCATACCGAACTGGGTGACAACTTCATCCGGGCCATAAACGCCCGCAACCATCGGGTGGTCGGCCACGACTACGAGCTTCAGGATGGCGATGTGATCAAGATCGTGTCCAGGAAGTGATCGCAGTGCAGTGGGACGTACGGCTGCTGAGTGCATCCTATCGAGCCACCGGCGACGAGCTGACCATCGAGCTCTACGGTAAGACCCGTGACGGATGCTCCATCACCGTGCTGCATACAGGCTTCGAGCCCTATTTCCACCTAGTTGAGCCGGACAGCGCCGTCCTGGACCGCCTAGAGAAGGACGACAACGTGAGGCGGGTGGAATCCCGCCAGCTGCTGTACGACGGCAAGGTACGTCCAGTGGCGGTGGTATATGTCAAGTTCCCCTGGCTGGTCCCTGGCTTTCGCAAGGAGCTGCGTAGCCGGTTCACCATACTAGCAGCGGATATACCGTTCCATCACCGATTCCTGTACGACCTGGACATGGGATCCTGCATCAGGGTGACCGGCGAGGCGGAAACGGGAGCCTACACCACCGATCTAGTGGTACGCATGCGCACCCGTACCGACTTCGAGAACGTGGAACCATTCAGCCCCCAGCTTAAGATCATGGCCTTCGACATAGAGAACTCGATCCGCAACAGTCACCTGTACACCATTTGCTACGCGGTGAAGGATACGGGCGAAATACGCTGCGGGCCACCCATAGTGGGCACCGAGGAGGAGATAATCCGCCAGTTCTCCCAGGCCATAACCGATGAGGACCCCGATGTCATCACCGGGTACAACATCGACAACTACGATATCCCCTATGTTATGGACCGGGCCAAAGAGGCTGGAGTGGGTGATCTCCCCTGGGGCCGGGACGGTAGCGGTCCTCGACAGGTGATGAAACGATACTGGCGGCTGCGTGGACGCCTGGTGGCCGACGCCTGGTGGTGGGCCAAGCGAGAGCTTCGTCCTAAACAGGAGACCTTGGACGCAGTCTCGAAACTGGTGTTGGGCGAGGGGAAGATGGACGTGGATCCACGCCGCATCGACCAGGAATGGGAGAATGATCGAGAGCTAGTGATGAGCTATTGTTCCAAGGATGCAGAGTTATCGCTACGCATACTGGAGGAGATAGGCATCCTGCGTAAGAGCATGGACCTGGCGGCGGTGTCCAAGCTGCCGCTGGAGGATGTCATGACCTCGGGCTCGTCCCAACTCATAGACTCGGTGTTGATCCGCGAGGCGGACCGCGAGAACATTGCCATCCCCCTGACTGGGGCGTACACCCGTAACGAGCAGATCGAAGGTGGCTACGTTCACACCATCTCCCCCGGCCTCTACCACTGGGTATGCATCCTTGACTTCAAATCGATGTACCCCTCCCTGATCATTGCCAAGAACATATGCTTCACCACCCTCGACCCTAATGGAGAGATTGAGGCCCCGACCGGCACTAGATTCATGTCCAAGGACCGCAGGGAGGGGCTGCTGCCCCGTATCCTGGAACGCATGATGGCCGAGCGCGACCTGGCCAAGGAAAGTATGAGACTGGCCCAGGATGAGGAGGAAAAGCGGTACTACGATGGCCTCCAGTCGGCCATCAAGATCCTCATGAACTCGATCTATGGTGTGTTCGCATCCTCGTTCTACCGGTTCACAGACAAGAGCATCGGATCTGCGATCACCGCCTTCGCCCGGGATTCGGTCAAAGGAATAATCGCCTCACTGCAGGCTGAAGGGCAGACCATCGTGTACTCGGACACCGATTCGGTGTTCATTCAATCGCCAGTACCCGAACTTCAGGCCTCCATCGACTTCGGTAACGCCATGGCGGAACGCTTCTCACAGGAGGGGGCGATGCTGGAGTTCGAGAAGCTCATGGAGCCGCTGTTCTCCCACGGAAAGAAGAAGCGCTATGTGGGCAAGGTGGTGTGGCCTAAAAATGAGCTGCTGATACGTGGCTACGAGGTGCGTCGAACCGATGCCTTCGATCTGCAGAGCGATGTGCTGAGACAGGTGTTCGTGCATATACTCGCGGAACGTTACGACGATGCCCTGGCCCTGGCCCGTGAAACGGTGCAACAGGTGCTGGATGGCAATGTGCCTGTGGAGAACCTGGTGATCTCCCGTTCGGTGCGTGAGTTCTCAGCCTACAAGGATCCCGATCGCCAGGTCAACGTGCAGGCGGCCCGTAAGCTCATGGAGCTTGGTTACGAGTTCATTCCAGGTATGAAGGTGTCGTGGGTGGTTACCGACGCCTCCAAGGTACCTCAAGAGGTCGTACCATGGATATCAGGCCGGGCCTTCGACGCCGAGCCGGACTGGCGATACTACGCCGAACGGCTGGCGCAGACAGTGGCCCGGGTTACCGAAGTCTATGGCTGGGACGAGCGCAGTCTGATGACTGGAGCCCAACAGACCACCCTGTTCGACACCTCGTTCTCCGTCTCTAATCCCCAACGTTCTAAAGCCAAGAAGGCTGATAGTAAGGACAATAGCCGCCTAGAAGATTTCTTCTGAACTGAACAATATTTAAATAGGATGCAATAATGTGCTCGAAGACAGTGACGGGACTAGTCCCGTTGGAGATGTGCCCCCGAAAGGGGGTGAATCCCTAAACGCCGAAAGGCAGGTGAACACAATGCAAGCCAACGATGGTAAAATGCCCTCTGGAAAGGGCATGTATCACTATATCGGTGACGCTTGGAAAAGTCCCTCCAAGAGCTACGTCAAGGAGCTTCAGAGAGAGAGGATGATCCAGTGGCGCAGGGATGATAACTTCCTCAGGATCGAAAGACCCACCCGACTGGACAGGGCCAGGAAGCTCGGCTACAAGGCCAAACAGGGTTATGTGCTGGTCAGGGCTCGTGTCCGCAAAGGCTCCCTGCGTAAGCACAGGATCAACAAAGGCCGCAGGCCCAAGCGGAAGGGCATCACCAAAATCACAGTAGGCAAGAATCTTCAGCGCATAGCCGAGGAACGTTCCTCCAAGCGCTTCCCGAACCTAGAGGTGCTCAATTCATACTGGGTCGGCAATGACGGCAAGCACGAATGGTACGAGATCATACTCGTCGATCCACACCACCCGGTCATCAAGTCGGACCCAAAGATCAATTGGATCGGCGACCACCGTGGTCGTACGAACCGTGGTCTGACCTCTGCGGGCAAGAGGGGACGTGGCCTCCATAACAAGGGCAAGGGTGCCGAGAAGGTGCGGCCCTCGGTGCGAGCCAACCAGCGGAAGACCAAATAGGTCAGTCCCGCAAAACCCTCAACCCTCTTTCTATCTCCTTTTCATTCATTCCCACAAGTGGGAAATATGTGGGTACATCCCTCACCGCGGCCTTTATATCCTCGATGTGGTCGATGGTGTGACCGTGCACCACCCCCAAGGCCTCCAGCTTCCAAACCAGGTGGTCCAGGTCGCCCGAGTCCACCCTCAATGATGGGCACCAACGGTCAAGCAAGGTCACCGGGGAGTCCGATACGGCGATGACCCTAGCACCGCGCTTCATCATCATCCAGGCAGCCAATGCATCCCGATCGCTGTCGATCACCGCCAGCACCTTGCCCTGTGAACCCATTGGCAGGCCACCGGGCCCGGGTACCGACTCGGTGAACACATAGGCACGATTGTTCCTGACCTCCACGAACACCTCGGCCTCGGGCGAGCTGAGATCCACCTCCAGCCCATTCACGGCGAGGTATATGGCCGACCCCACCTCGCGACCAATGTCCATGCTAGTATAGGGATGAGTCCCCTCTCGCCGGGCCCGGACCGCGAATCGCATGCCCGGCACAAGCACCTCCTTGGCCACTTCGACGGCAGTGTGTTTGATCTCTTCCATATCGCTACCGCACATCCGGGTCGGGCTAACGGACGATACGCCGAACACCCGTGAGAGCGTATCCACCGCCCGGGCCATGTCCCCTACTTCCAGAAATATGCGACCGTGCTCGGTGGTCACTAGACACTCCACACCCTCACGGGCCAACGCATCCATTATGTTATTCACCAAGATGGATTCGAAACGCTTGCGCACTGGAGGGCCCTTGAGCCCCATCTCAGCGTAGCGCACGATGATGACGTCCACGGGTCAACATAGATGAGGTGCATATTTTACTTTCCCACCGAGAAGGATTATCTATACCTGGGAGAATCAGTATGTCATGGCGCTGGATCTGTTGCTGATGCTTATCATCATCGGCATGGTCGCTGGCATGCTGGGCGCCCTGCTAGGCATCGGAGGGGGCATGCTGATAGTGCCTGCCATGACCCTGGTCCTCGGCCTGACCATGCAAGAAGCGGTCGCGGTCAGCCTGGTCGGCATTGTGGCCACATCTTCTGGAGCTACCTCGCATTACGTAGGCGTGGGGCTGTGCAACGTCCGTCTGGCCATGGTGCTGGAAGGAGTTGCCACTCTGGGATCGGTGATGGCCGCCACCGCGGCCGTGCTCCTGGACCAGTCAGTGCTGGCAGCGGTCTTCGGGTTGGTGATGGTGTATATGGCCATCTACATGGTGCGTCGTCCGGAGCGCCTGTCCCCGCCGGCGACCGTGGGCGGTGGACACATCACCGGCGGCTACCGAGATCCAGTGAACGGGTGCTTGGTGGAGTATCAGGCCACCCATATTGGGAAAGGAGCGGTGGCCAGTTTCATCGCTGGAAACATGAGCGGCCTGCTGGGTATGGGCGGCGGATCGGTGAAGGTGCCGGTGATGAACATAATCATGGGAGTACCTATGCGGGCAGCGGTGGGCACAAGCAACCTGATGGTCGGGGTCACTGCTCTAGCTGGGGCACTGGTCTACTATGCGGGAGAATTGATACCCGCGGGCATCGCAGCCGGCGTAGCCGTGGGCGTCCTATTGGGCTCCATGACCGGAGCAAGGCTCTCCGGGAAGATGGATCCCCGGGGGCTTCGAACATACTTCTCCTTGCTACTAGTAGCAATTGGAATCATGATGCTGCTCAAGGCCGTGGGGGTGCTGTCTTGAGCGATGACCTGATGAACCGATTGTTGAGATATGGGACCCTCATCTCCGCTGCCACCATGGCTCTTGGACTGGTGTTGACGATCATCACCGGCATCGATCCGGGCATGGTCCTATCGCCTACAGATTTGTTCATTGGATTGGCCGCCATGAACCCCGAAGCGGTGCTGTCATTGGGGGTGCTCATACTGATAGCAATACCGCTGCTAAGAGTGATATCGTTGGGCGCGTTGTTCATCAAAACCCAAGAATGGGGCTTCGTCCTAGCGGTCATGATGGTCCTTGGGGCTCTCTGCCTGGCGATCACGCTGGGAGCCTAATAGCCCGCTCACGACTCCTGAAGCCGTTCAGCAACCTGTCGACCATAATCCTTGGCCCGATCGATCTCGCCTTCCAGTAACGGTCCCTTCTTCATATCCACTCGAAAGTCCATAGGATCGTGTACCACAGTGATCCCCACATCACGCATTATCCCATCTAGGACCATGGCAGCGCCCTTGCCCTCACGGAGCAACCGGGTGCCGAAGGCCGCCCCGTATCTCACGCCTTCATTCGGGCTGGCGTGACCGATAAGGTACTTGGTCCTGCGAGTGGCATCGTCATAGTGTGTGGGGGATCCAACCACCATCACATCGAAGTCTGATATGTGTCTATAGTAGAACGAGTTGACATCGATGGCCCTAACGTCCTCCAGCCCACCGACCTTGATGCCCTCAGCAATCGCCTCAGCGATGACCTTGGTGCATCCATACTTGGAATCAAAGATGACCGCTACTCTCATTCTAACACCAGTGAAACATTGTCTCGCGTGCGATAAAAACTTGTCGAAACGAAGGGGCTGGTGCAGGGGAAGGGATTCGAACCCTCGAACCACTAAGGACAGGACCCTGAATCCTGCGCCGTTGGCCAGGCTTGGCTACCCCTGCTTATGGGTCGTCACAATAGCGTTTTTATACAAAAAGCTTGCGTAACCGGAACCTTCCGATCTCTGCTGGAAGATGTTTGAAGGCCAGGTCTTGCCTGGCCAAGGTGTGATCAGTTCTTCATTATCTTCATCCAGCCACCGGACTCGTAGATGGCTAGATTCCGCTTCTTCAAGGTTGCCTCGAACTCCTCCCAGGAGATTATCTCCAGGCGGTCGTTCTTGCCCTTGGTGAACTGAACGCCCTCTGTACCTTTCACCCTTCCGGGCTTAAGGCCCTTCCTCTTAGCGATGAATTTCGCCTTCTTGAGAGTTATTTTCTCCATTACCAAAAGCACTCCCTCCTGCATGTCTGGCCAGCATGTCCAGCACGAGGCCAGTATGTAATCGTATAAGAGCATATATAATATTTTCTATATATTGATGTCCATCCAGTACCCTTTTCCCTTATAAACACCCATAAAATGATTGAAACATACTGGCCGTCCGAATCGCATCGGAGCCGCAAATGTTTATCAGGGGAATGCCCTTTCAAGTGCCGAACATGTCTCTATTCGGTTCCTCAGGCATAAGAGGCATAGTGGGGCGAAAGATGACCCCCGAGTTGGCCCTCAGGATTGGCAAGGCTATCGGGACAATGCACGATCGAGTGGTCCTAGGGAGCGACAGTAGAACCAGCGCTGACATGATGACCCATGCCCTGGTGACCGGTCTGACATCTGCAGGTACCGATGCATACATAGGTGGCCTGATGCCCACCCCCACACTGGCCCGCGCTGCTGGTGGTTTTGGCTGTGGCCTGATGGTGACGGCCTCCCACAACCCCCGCGAATACAACGGGGTGAAGATGTGGAACCCCGATGGTTCCGCATTCGACGGAGAGCAGATGGAGTGTGTGGAGACGTTGATCGTTGACGGGGGTGAACGGGTCGCCGGGTGGGGAGACATCGGCCACTGCTATCGCCACCTGGGCGCCCTCGAGGGCCATGCAGAGGCGGTACTATCTTCCGTGGATCCGGCTGACTGCAGAGTGGTGGTGGACTGTGGTTGTGGCGCCACCACGGTATTGGCGCCTTTGTTGATGAGGCGACTGGGGTGCGGAGTGGTCTCGTTGAACGCCCATCCTGACGGACACTTCCCAGGGCGCATGCCTGAACCGACCGAGGAGAACCTGGTCGACCTGCGCCGTGCCGTGGCTTCAGGGCCGGCCGATATGGGAATAGCCCATGATGGGGACGGCGACCGAGTAGTGGCCATAGATGAAAATGGTGCCTATGTCGGTGGCGATGCGCTATTGGCGCTCTTCACCCGGGGACATCACGACATCGTCGCCCCGATAAACGCCTCGATGGTCCTCGACGAAATGGTGCCTGGTCGGGTGCATCGGACCCAAGTCGGGGACATGTTCGTATCCCAAGCCTTACGAGACCTGGGACTGGAGTTCGGCGGCGAGCCGTCAGGAACCTACATCTTCGCGTCAGAGACCCTGTGCCCAGATGGGATGCATGCGGCAGCGTTGTTGGCCAGCATGGTGACCGAAGCACCGCTGTCACAGTGGGTAGAAGATCTGCCCCGATACCCCATGGCCCATGCGGCCGTGGTGTTCGATCCGGAACGCAGGACCGAGATCGAGGCCAAATTGTCCATAGCAATTTCCAGTGTGGACTGCGATCGGATCACCAAAGTGGACGGACACCGGATAGATCGCCCGGACGGGTGGTACCTGGTTAGGCTCTCGGGCACCGAGCCCAAGGTCCGCATCACCGCAGAGGGCAGGGACGAGGGATTGGTCCAAGCCATGTTGCAGGAGGCCATGGGTTTGGTTAGGATGTGCTTGGCATGAAGGCGCTGATACTTGCTGCAGGAGAGGGAAAACGGCTTCGACCTCTGACCATCAACACTCCCAAACCGCTGCTTATGGTGGCGGGCAAGCCGTTGCTGGCGCATTCTATCGAGGTACTGCAGAGTGCTGGGGTCAATGAGATCACAATACTGGTGGGCTACCAAGGCAACCGGATCAAAGAAAGAATGGGTGACGGTTCCAAAATGGGGGTTGACATCGACTACCTAGAGCAAAGAGAGCGACTGGGCACCGCCCATGCCATCAACCAAGCACGGAGTCTGATGACAGGGGCTTTCCTGGTAATGGCCGGAGACGTTGTGGTAGATCCAGAGACGGTGGCCAACGTCATTGACCTCCATAACACCACTGGAGCCGAGGTCATCACCGCTGCGAGGGTCGAGGATCCACATGGATTCGGGGTGATGGAGGTGAACGATGGCAGATTGATCACCATACTTGAGAAGCCAGAGGTACCTCCTTCCAATCTCATCAATGCATCCATATACCTGCTCACACCCCGAGTGTTCGAGGCCATTGCCCGTACCACCCCCTCAGAGAGAAATGAGTATGAGATCACCGACACCCTGAACATCATGGCCGCCGACGGCGATGTACGCGTGTACGAGATGGAGAAGGAGTGGATCGACATCGGTAGACCCTGGGACCTACTACGAGCCAACAAATTGCTCTTGGATCGCCAAACCGGTATGGTCGAAGGTGACGTCGAGGGCGGCGCCCATCTGATGGGCGATGTCGTGGTCGAGGCGGGAGCCAGAGTGCGCAGCGGCGCATATATCGAAGGGCCGGTGTACATTTCCCGTGACTGTGATGTAGGGCCAAATTGCTTCATCCGACCTTACACATGTCTGGGTCCGAGCTGCCGCGTGGGCCATGCGGTGGAGCTCAAGAACGTGCTGGTCATGGGTGAGACCAATATCCCTCACCACAACTATGTGGGCGACTCGGTCATCGGTAGACGATGCAACCTAGGCTCCGGCACCAAGGTAGCAAACCTCCGCTTCGATGATCGCAACGTTCGAGTGCTCACGGATGGCGGCTTCATTGACACTGGTAGACGTAAGCTCGGGGCCATCATGGGAGATGACGTTAAGACGGGCATCAACGCCATGATAGAACCGGGGACCGTGATCCATAATGGAGCCATCATCGGTGCCGGAGCAAGAGCCCGAGGTACCATCGGCCCTGGCACCATAGTATATTAAGCAACACGAAGCTGAACCACCCGGCCTTGGCGATCGTAGGCACACCAGCTGTTGATGTCATAAGGCAGGCATGTGATTATGTTCACCGAACCGTAGCGCTCGAACAGATGCAGGTCTGCCCTCGATGGTCGATTGGATAGTGATGGGTGCGAGTGCACCGTGCCCACCACAGAGAAGTCTATAGGCATATTATGGAGAGGTACGGTAGCGAACGAGTCGCCGGTTATCGTACCAGGGAGCATCAACAGTTCGATTATCATCCCGTCCTCCGCCCGCATCAAGGCCACGAACTCGTTCGGGTACGAGTCCCGAGCGGCATCATTGACCGCATCGAGGACCTCGCGCTCGATGGATGTCACCCTCATAGGGCACCTATTAGCTTTTCACACATCCGCTCGTAAAAGCGATCCGTGAACCTGATGAAACGCCCAGGCCGATCAGAGAGCGAGAACCTGACCGAACGGCCGCCCTCCACGTCATGGCTCTCCTGCCCATCGATGACCAGGACGCATTGCTTGTCTGACACCACCTCCACCCGGATGACACTCCCAGACGGCACCACCATAGGGCGGGCAGAGAACTTGAACGGAGATATGGGAACGATGACGAAGGCCTCGACCTTGGGATCGATTATTGGGGCGCCAGCACTCATAGCATAGCATGTGGACCCCGTGGGGGTGGCCACGATGATGCCATCGGCACGCAGGTCACTAGCCAGCTGATCGTCCACGTAGATACGGAAATGCCGTATCTTGGCCACATTGGCCGTGTGCACTACCGCCTCGTTCATGGCATCGGCCACCCGACTTCCATGCACCTCGATCTCCAGCTTCGATCGCTTCTCTATATGATACCGGCCCGCCCTCACTCTGGCCATATCCTCCTCGAGATCCTTCTTGTCCACCTCGGTCAGGAAGCCCAGCACCCCTGCGTTTATGGCCAACACCGGAGCGCCGTTCCACTGCATCGCCCGCAGGATGGTGCCATCCCCGCCGATAGTGACCAGCACGTCCACTTCCATCTGCGATAGGACCTCGCCCTCCAGCCCCAGCGCCGTGGCCAACGTAGCCTCCAATACAATATCCTCCCCTTCCAGAGCAGCCAGACAACGGTGGACAACGTCCAGCGCGTCCTTGATGGTCAGGTTGGCGTATACCCCGTACTTCAAATTATCTCCTCCTTCAACCTCAAATCCCCAACGGCCAGGAAGTTGCTCCTGGTTTCGAGGTCGAGGGGCATGTCCAGCAGCCTTCCGTCCAAATCGAGCAGCTCACCGCCCGCCTCCCTCAGCAACAACTGACTAGCAGCGATGTCCACCACCCTTATCCGCTTTCTCGGGTCGAGGCTGTTCATGTAGAACGCATCCGCCGAGCCCTGGGCCACCAGACACATCTCCAATGAGGCACATCCTAAGGCCCGGATCCTGCGGGCTGAGCGCAGAAGCTCAAAGGTCCTAGGGTGAGCCTGGTTGCCCAAGTACAGCACCATCACCATCGCACTTCCGTCCCAGGGCCTGGTGCGGATGGGCGATCCATTGTAATAGGCGCCACCGCCATGGACGGCACTGTATACATCATCATTAGCCAGGTTCCGTATGAATGCATGACTGACGTCACGAAGCGATGAACGGGCCAGGGCCAGTGAGGCGGTGTACAGCGGTATCCCCATCACCGAGTTATAGGTGCCATCGACCGGGTCGAGCACCAGAGTGGTCTGTCCACCGCGATCGATCCATCCCGCCTCCTCGCTTAGGACGTTCCAATCCAAACCCTCCTGGTCCAGATATCGGAGAACTGCATCCTCGGCCACTTGGTCCACGCCCGTGGTAGGTGAACCGTCGGCCCCCATGGCCACCTCCAAACCCCTTTGGGACAGGTCCGGCATGCCGCGTACCGCGTCCCGGATCTCCCGGGAGAGCACATCGAGGACATCGATCATCAAATACCATATGCTCCTCTGTGATTAACAAAGCTTCCCCTCTGGCCGAGGGAATGGCAGAAAAGTTTAACCTACACCATCACATGGCAGTACAGTCAGAAGGTGCGAGGGATGATAAAGGAAGACCTTATTCTGCCATTGTCCCGTATATCCGAGGACGATCTGGCCCGAGTGGGCGGGAAGGTCATGAACCTGGCAGTGCTGAGGCGTGAAGGATTTCCCGTCCCCGACGCCTTTGTTGTTCCGGTGAAGGTGTACGACGAGTTCCTAGAACGGACCGGGCTCCACCAACGCATCAACGTCATCTTGGGATGCGCCGATCTTGGTTCAGAGGCCGATGTGGTGTCCGCCTCTAAGGTCATCATGGCCGCCATACAGGACTGCGATGCCCAAGATGGACTGGCCGAGAGCATGGCCCTGCCCCACCTAGGCGAGGGGGGTTGGGCAGTGCGATCTTCAGCGGTGGCCGAGGATCTGCCCGAGGCATCCTTCGCAGGACAACAGGACACGTTCCTCAACGTGCCCACTGAGAATGTGGCGGAGCACGTGCGCCGTTGCTGGGCATCCTACTGGACCCCCCGCGCCATCAGCTATCGTCACGACAGTGGAGTGCCGCAACTGGAGACGGGGATCGCCGTTGTGATCCAACGCATGGTCGATCCGGTATGCTCAGGGATCATGTTCACTCGTGATCCATTGGATAATGAAGACAGGATGGTGCTCGAATCTTCGTGGGGATTGGGAGAGACCATTGCCTCAGGCCTGGTCAGCCCAGATAGGATGCTTCTGGAGCTGCCGTCACTGCGGGTGATCGAGCGTGAGGTCTCGGACAAGGGTGTGGCCATCTACAGTCGGGATGGCAGGTCGGTGCAGGTGGAACTCGGTGACGACCTGCGTCTCCGGCCCTCGCTGGAGGAGGAACAGGCGGTGGCCTTGGCCCGCATCGGTCTGAGGATCGAATCGTTCTTCGGCACTCCTCAGGACATCGAGTGGTCGATCGAAGGAGGCCATGTATTCATTCTCCAGTCCCGTCCGATCACCACTCTGGACAACGAAGGCATCCTGTGGACCAGGGCCTACGGAGATGAGTATTGGTCAGACGTGACATCTCCCTTATTCTTCTCCATACTGGGCCCGTACCTGACCGAGATCGTAAACTGGGATGGGGCCAAGATATACGGCTGGAAGGAGCTAGTGGGTCTGCCACTGCTCAAGCTGCATAAAGGGCACGTCTACTTCAACGCCGAGGTGCTGGAACAGGTGTTCACCTTCAACCCCAAGTTCTCCCGCACCAAGGAGCTATTGAACTACTTCCCAAAAGCGGACCAGCCCCGGATCGCCAGCGCCCCCACCAAGGCCTTCCGACGGTTGTGGGGCGAGGTCAGGGTGGCGGTGCTATTCCCTGATGGCATGATAGGCCGAACGGACCTTGCGTACCGGGAATGGGTAGAATCGTTCCTTGAGGACATGGGCATATTCGATCCAGTGGAACTGAGCGGCTGCTCCGATGAGGGATTGCACCGTTGGTACGATTGCATCGATCAGCGGGTGTGGCGCCATTACGAGCTCATCCGCTACGGTATGGTCACCCATTCCATCGGTACCAACCTGATGGTCAAGCAATGGTTGAACCAATGGCTCGACGACCGCCACGGGCAGCTGTACTCACACATTATCTCAGGATTGCCGGAGAACAAGACCATACAGACCAACCTAGCCCTGGGACAACTGGCCCATGTGGCCCGGCAGGATCCCGAGGTGATGTGTGCGATGCGCTCCATGGCCTCGGATGAGTTCCTGAGGCACCTCGACGGCCATGACTGCGAATTCTCGCATGGTCTGCAGGAATTCCTGCAAGATTATGGTCAACGGTCGCATACCCGAGAGCTCTTCTTCCCACGATGGGGTGACGATCCGAGGCTGGTAGTGGACATCGTCCGCTCCTTGCTGACATCGTCTGAGCTGAACCTGGAAGAACTGGGAGAGGGGAAGGTCTGTGAACGGCAGGAAGCCGAGGCCGAAATACTGGAACGCATAGGGGACATGCGGTTCGGTTTCCTTAGGCGCAGACTTTTCGAGAAGGTCATGCGCTATGCCCAGACCTACCTGGTGTTCAGGGAGAACCAGCGCTTCTATCTGGATCATATCCTGTACCGCTATCGAAAGTTGTTCGTGGAGTGCGGACGTCGCCTGCACCAGCGTGGGGTGCTAGAGAGACCAGATGACGTGTTCTTCATGACCAGGGACGAGGTGTTCTCCACCACCGAACATGGCCCGGCACCGGACCTGACGGCGAGGATCGCCAAGGCCCGACAGGATTTCGATCGCTACGAGGACGTCCTGCCCCCCAAGTTCCTGAAAGGCAATGTGGAGTTCGACGATACCATGATCCAGCGTGGTGATGAATTGATCATCACCGGGACATCTGCCAGTCCCGGCATCGTGAAGGGGCGGGTGCGTGTGGTCGACTCCATCGAAAGCCTGGGCGGGATCATGGAGGGGGAAATACTGGTGGCTAGCAACACCGATCCTGGATGGACGGCAGTATTCTCCAAGCTGGGCGGCCTGATCACCGAGACCGGGGGCATACTATCCCATGGCGCGGTGGTCTCCAGGGAGTACGGCATACCCGCAGTGACCGCGGTCAAAGGAGCTAGGGAGATCTTCCGGTCCGGCCAATTCATAACCCTAGACGGCAACGAGGGAGTCATCTACATCAGCACGGAGGAGTGACATGCATACAGATACGCTTCACAACCATGGTGATCACAAAGAATGGAATGAGAGCTTCTACTTCAACTTCTACGACCGCAGCAACGATATCTGTGGCTTCATGCGCATAGGACTCAAGCCCAACAAGGATGAGCGGATGATGTTCTGCTTCCTCATGATGCCTGATGGCACCCTTGTGGGAATAAGGGGGCGAGGCCCCTATGCCAAAGGACTGGAGCAGGACGGGCTGGCCTATACCATGTTGGAACCAGAGACCTTATGGTCCCTCCGGTTCGAGGGAATGATGGGGCAGGTGACCCGCGAGGGGCCCATTCCCATCGAGGTGGATCTGGACCTCAGATTCCGTTCCCTCAATCCGATCTTCAACTATCGTCGCTGTGTGAACGCCGAAGAGGAAGCTTTGTCCCAAAGCGTGGCCTCGGAGCACTTGGAGCAGTTCGGCAAGATCACAGGGGTGCTAAGGGTCGGCGACCAGACCTATTCGGTTGACGCTCTCGGAGAACGGGATCATTCATGGGGACCTAGGGAATGGACAACGCCCAAAATGTGGATATGGCTCACCTCAGAGTTCTCGGAAGAGATGGCGCTGAACGTCACCAAGCTGGACCTTGGCTTCGCCCAGGTGGACGCGGGATTCGTGCATGTGGACGGAACAGATAGCGCGATCATACGTGCCGATATCGACACCGAGTACGGCGATGATGGTGCACCTACTGCACTGCGCATGTCGCTGCATGACGAGCATGGTGACGTCCATGAGGTCGCTGCCAGGGTCATGCGGGTGGCCCGCATGCCATTCACTGAAGGTAACACTACATCGATTATGTACGAGACCCTGGCGGAATACGAGTTCCGGGGTCAGAAGGGATATGGCATCGCCGAGTATCTGATCAGGTCCCTTTGACCCCAAGCCGCGACAACACCGGCTCGCCCCTCAGCTCCCTCAGAACGTCCTTGGCCACCCAGATCGTGGTGCGATCATCGGATAGGATCATGTGCTCAGCGGTGGCCACCACCATTGCGTGAAGCGAGAGGTTGCGCTTTCCCATCTGTCGCAAGGCCCAACTTACTGCCTTCTTCACGTAGTGACGCGGATCGATTGCCGCAGATGTGACCAGCGGCAACAGCTCGATGAATCGCTCATCCTCAGAGATACGGTCGTGCACCGCCAAGCTGGCGATCAGAGCGAAGGCCGCCCTGCGCACGTACTCCCCGTCCCGCGATGCCCAGGGCACTATCATCCCCCAAGCAAGCGGGCTACGGCGGAACAGGTTGTTGCAACAGGCGTCACATAACCCCCAATCAGTGACGTCCGTTATCCAAGACTCCATCAGTTCCACCGTCATCATTGCCGGATCGGCCACCATAGTGGCCAGCTCTCTACATTCCCATGACCCCTCGGCCCACAGAGCGATCGCCAGGGAATGATCGCAGCCCAAGGGGCGAGCCAATTGCCTAAGGTAGGTGACACTGACACCCCGGGCGTTGGAGACGTCCAGACCATAACGGGCCATGCCCTGGCGGCACTTCTCGTTGGCAAGGGCATCGAGCTCGGCCACGATGTCGTGAACATCAGTCATTGTCATGTGATCGGGCCACATCCATCCCAGCGCGAATGAGTGTCTCCAAGGACAGGCCGTCCTCGTACTCTTCCCGGAGCCGCTGGGCATACTCCTTGGGGATGCCATTGGACAGCATCCCCTGATAGAACCACTTTCCCGCTTTTCGTGCGTCCTTACGCATCTTCAGATAAGATAGACCGAACCGGGTCACCAGGCCGCCCCCACTGACAATGGCGATCGCCAGGATCTTGGGGATGTCGGCATCCTCTGCCATGACTCAATCTCCCTTCTCGCGCTTGAGCTCCTCCTTCACCCTCTTCCTTATCAGGTGCTCAAGGTCATCATCGTGGTGATGTTCCTCGGCAGCCCCTTTGGCGATGCTTCCGATCATTCCACCCACCGACATGTTGGACATGTACTGCTGGGTCAGACTGAAAGCCTGTTCGTCGGTCATACCCTCATCCCTGAGGGCCTTGTAGAACTCGGCCACCGCCTTGGCATAGTTTGTGCCCTCTGGCCCATACAGGCTCTTGTTCAGCTTATCGAGTAGCTCGGGCACGGTCTCGGAGATCACCTTCATTACCTCTTTGAACTCCTCTGCGTCTGGCATATCACTCATTTCATTACCTCCTGTTCTCTCCTTTTCTCAATGAGGCCAGGTGCCAAGAGCATACCAGACCGCATCCCTTCTGTCAAAGTTCTTGATGCTCGTCTTCCTCGGCCTCATGTTTGTCAGATGTGCGGTCACCGAACATGGATAAACCGAGCACTTGTGACCACTTTGCGATCACCCGATCGGATATCCTGTAAGCATTACCCCGGCTGCCGCCCTCCACGGTGACCACTCCCAGATCGTTGAGCTCCTGCAACCTGGCCCTGACGACCCTTCTGGAAGCGGATCCTGTCCGGGCCCGTAGCTCCTCGGTCACCTGGGTGATGTTGTACCCCGTGTGGTCCATTACTATCCTGGAGATCTCTTTCGATATGGCATCCTTGACCTCGGGCAGGATCACATCTACCGATACCACCCCATGACGCTGGTACAGCTCCAGCAGGTGAAAGTATCGTTCAGCGATACCGCGCAATAGCTCCAGCTGGACCACTAGCTCGGCATAGGGCCTGGAGACGTCTCTCATGGCCCTCTCCATGGCCTCCACCTTGCCACTGAGCTCGTCAAGCCGATCTCCCTCATCACCATCAGACGGCAATGAATCACAATCATCGGGTGAGGTTTAAAAGGGTTGGGTATCATGGGTGACAGGCTATTGACATGGACGGATTGATACGGCTCAGCGAACGACTATACACCCTCAACCTCAGTCCAGGGAACAGGGTGTACGGCGAGAGAACGATCCAACATCAGGGCCGTGAATACCGAGAGTGGAACCCTAGACGAAGCAAGCTCGCTGCCTACCTGCTCAAGGGAGGCACAGGACTGGAGCTGTCACGGGACGGTCGGGTCCTTTACCTCGGAGCGGCAAGTGGCACCACCGCGTCCCACATTTCAGACCTAGTGCCCGATGGCGCGGTCTATTGTGTAGAATTCTCTCCCCGCTCATTCCGAGACCTAGTACGAAACTGCGAGGGCCGGCCCAACATGATGCCATTCCTAGGAGATGCCACCAGACCCGAGGTCTACGCGACAGTGGTTCCCGAAGTGGACCTCGTGTACCAGGACGTTGCCCAGAAGGGGCAGGCACACATACTGAAAGCCAATATGGATGCGTTCCATGCCAGCCGCGGCATGCTGGCACTGAAGTCGCGCAGCGAGGATGTCACTAAGGACCCTATTCATATATACGCCAAGTCGGTGGCTTGGCTACGATCATCGGGTCTGGTTGTTCAAGAGGTGCTAGAATTGGATCCCTTCGAGAAGGACCATGCCATGATGGTGGTGACACGGTGAACACTGCCTACGCCATAGGTTTTATCGGGAAGAGATTCGTCATGATATACAACCCTCGGAGAAGAGGTTGGGAGATGCCAGGGGGCCACATAGAGCCTGGTGAGGACCCGGTGGATGCCGCGATCCGCGAATTTCAGGAGGAGGCAGGATTGGATCTGAAACCAGTGGATCACATGGAGATAAATGGTGTGACCGTGGTCGCAGGCCTGGTGGGACAGGATCTAGGCAATGGGGAAATGGTCGTGGGAACCTTCGAAGTCCTCCCATCAAAGCTATCCTTTCCTCGAGAAGAGTACGGAGCTGTGATCACCTGGGCACGAACCGCCATCAACACACATTCTGGTGAAATTTAAATACTATCACCATGATTGGCGCATGCTTCGCCGCCTATGATTTAAGATCATGGAGGATCAAGATGGCAAGAATGCATGCCCGAACCAAAGGGAGATCAAGCTCCAACCACCCGATGGTGACCGAGAACCCTGAGTGGGTCACCACGACCGAGAAGGAGATCACCGACATCACGATCAAGCTGTCAAGGGACGGCCTCTCCACCGCCGCTATCGGCCTGGTGCTGAGAGACCAGTATGCGGTGCCCAACGTTAGATTGGCCACCGGCAAGAGCATCAACGACATGCTCGCAGAGAACGACATGACCCCGGCACTGCCCGAAGACCTTTCCAACCTGATGAAGAGATCCATCAACCTCAACGACCACCTGAAGGAGAACCGTGGTGACATAGGCAACCGCAGGAATCTCCAGCTCATCGAGTCAAAGATCAGGCGGTTGGAGAAGTACTACAAGAGGACTAGTGTCCTCCCAAGTGATTGGAAGTACTCGGCTAAGACCGCTGAGTTAATGCTCAAGTGAGCCATGGATACCATCGTCCATCTTCCCGATGGTCTTCTTTCCCGTCTACAACTGGCGGCCGACATTGTCGGTCGCCATTCCTTTATTCGTATTGTGTCCCATTATGATGCTGATGGCATCTCATCCGCTGGCATCCTGGTCAACGCCCTCATGAGAGCGGGCAAGGAATATCATGTGTCTCTCGAACGTAGCCTTGACCAGGCGGTCCTGGATCGGGTTAACGAGGACTGCCCCCCGTGCCTGATCCTTAGCGACATGGGCAGCGCCTTACTAGGCCAGCTGGAGGCCATGGACTGCGATGTGATCGTTCTCGACCATCATCGGCCGCCGCGTGACTCGGACACCGTAGTACATGTGAACCCTCATGTATGGGACATCGATGGCATGACATCCGGCTGCGGAGCCTCCATGTGCATGTTATTCGCTGTGACCTTGGACGAGGCCAACTGGTCCCTGCTGCCACTGGCATTCGGAGGGATCGCCGGAGACCGTCAGAACCTGGAGTTGACCGGAATCAACGCCTACCTGGCCAAGGAGGGCACGTCCAGGGGTCTGGTAGAGATCAGGTCAGGAAGCCTCATCCCTAACGGGGCACTGGAAGATGCGCTATACTATTCGACCGATCCGTTCATAGCCGGGGTCAGCGGACGCCCGGGGGCCGTCAGGGACATGCTCCAAGCGGCAGGGATCGCACCTGATGCCAATGCTGTAGATCTGGATGATGCCAAGCGACGGAAGCTTTCTTCACTATTAGCGCTCAAGCTTTTGGAGAGGGAAGTCTCATTGGCCACACTTGAGGAGGTGGCAAGGGATCGCTACCATCTGCCCACATGGGATATGAGCGCGGAGGATATCTCCGCCCTGCTCAACGCCAGTGGCCGTACCGGTAACGAGGGGGCTGGAGTGGCCTTGGCTCTGGGGGATCAGGACGCAATGGGTGCCGCCATGGCCCTTTCCCACGAATATCGCCAGGACATCCTGGACGGGATGCTACGATTGGAGGAGAGCGGTCTGTCCGAGGAAAAGTGCATCCAGTACTTCTACAACGAGAACCAGGGATACGGTGGAGTCCTGTGTGGGATCGCCATGCAATATCTTGGCGATCCAGGTAAGCCCACCTTCGCCTTGAACGCCAAGGATGACGGCACCCGGGTGTCTGGGAGGGCCACCTTCGAACTTTTGGACCGGGGCGTTGATCTTTCGATAGCGATGCGTGAGGCTTCAGGCGAGGTCGGCGGTGGCGGAGGAGGGCACCGGATAGCCTCCGGCGCCAGCATACCCCCGGGGCGGGAAAGGGACTTCCTTACTGCCCTAGATCGCATCATAGGGGAGCAGATCTCCACAGGTCAGTGACGCCAGGTCGCCTGAACCTCATCGGTACGGAACCTCTGGTCTATCGCAGTGTCTCCCATTGGCATGCGCACTCCACTGCCATACATGAGCATGCCGGTCCATGCGATCATCACCCCATTGTCGACGCAAAGCTTGGGTTCGGGAACATGCATGATAGCACCACGTTCACCAGCCATCCCCTCCACCATCCCTCTAAGCCTTCGATTCTGAGCCACCCCTCCGCCAAGCAGGACCTCATCCTTCTCCACGTGGGCCATGGCCCTTTCGGTCACCTCGGTCAGCATGGCGAAGCAGTTCTCCTGCACCGAGTAGCAAACATCCTCCAGGCTGGCGCCTCGATGTCGATGTTGCAATGCTGCGGTCATTATTCCCGAGAAGGACACATCCATACCCTTCACTGAGTAAGGTAGGGGCAGCAGGTGCTCACCAGCCAGGGCCAGCTGCTCGATGCGGGGACCGGCGTAATAACCGAGGCCCAGCTCACGACCGAGCTTATCGAACATGTTGCCAATGCCTATGTCAAGCGTCTCGCCGAAGATGCGGTAGCGGCCGTTGGCGTAAGCGATTATCTGGGTATTGCCCCGGACGTATACAGCATCACCGGGTCCTCGGCGTCAGTGAGTGCCCGCCCTATCTCTATGTGAGCAATGCAATGGTTCACCCCCACGATCGGCACCCCAAGAGTCGAGGCCAGCGATCGGGCTGCGGTGGCTGCGGTACGAAGGCACGGACCCAATCCAGGTCCACTGGAGAATGCTACCAGATCCAGGTCTAGAGGCCCCAAGCCAGCGGCCTCCAACGCCCGCCGAATGGTCGGCACCACCACAGCAGCGTGATGATTGGCCGCCTCACGGGGATGTATGCCTCCCTCTGGAGGGCGATACATGTCGATCTCGTTGGCCAAGATCTTCGCGCCATCGTCAACGACACCCACCCCCAGCGTGTGGGCGGTACCCTCTATACCCAGGCAGTACATCTCACTGAGACAGAACATTCATGCGACCGAGTATCTCAATGGCTCCAGTGATGATCTCATCATCGACCACGAACACCGGGAACGGCTTCTCGATGATCTCGTAGAGAGCGGCCTCGGTCAGGCCATCAACAGTGGTGGCGTCTAGCATCTGAAGCCCCGATATCTCAGGCATCCGTTCTTTGACGTATTCGCATTTCTGGCAGTCAGGCTTGGTAAAAAGGATCATCTCGGACATGTCAAATCCTATCAACAATCATTGTTCTGGATTAATATCTATCGGACCCACGCCCGCCTAGACCCCTGGGTCAATCCCAGACGGTACGAAAAGCATAAAAGCGGTGAGTGTATTCCACAAATCCACAGGGGCTCATGGTCTAGAGGTATGACGTCGCCTTGACATGGCGGAGGTCGCCGGTTCGATCCCGGCTGAGCCCACCATTTTCCTCTTCAATACTCTATTCCATTGCTATTCGGCCGACTATCATGACATGATGTCAATCGCGATGCGATCGGTCCCGGTCTTGATCGGCCCTTGTTCCCTCGGGACTGCTATGACGCCCTCCAGTGATCCATCGGATGGCCCATAAACGCGTGTTCATTCCCGCTGAAGGCCGAAGATCGCTTTTCCAAGACGTGACGAGGATGCCTATAGAGCAATGGTATAGGATAGAGATCGATTAGAAGTGGTTATAACTCTGCATACCAATTCAGCCCTTAACCGCCGATAATGAGCTGCCTATCCCCCGTTGATGGTGATCATTATCTATGGAGATCAATAATGGACGATATGGACGTGGCGATCTGTCGCATGCTGCTGATGAACGCTCGCACCCCCTATTCAGAGATAGGACGGGCCCTAGAAATGACGCCCCAAGCGATACACCGGAGAGTGCAGACGCTCATAGAGGATGGGATCATCACCGGCAGTGGGGCATTCCTTACCCATCGAGCCCTCGGGCAGATGTGGGTGATGGTGCATGGTTGGTCAGAAGCCCCATCCATGGCCGATCTGGCGGATAGACTGGCCGTGGGAAAGTTTGTGGCGGTCATGTTCGTGGCTAGCGGCAACCAGGTCTATGTCCACGGTTCAGTGACCGATTTCGATGAGTTGACAGGATTCGTGAACATGGTACAACAGGAGGCGATGATCTCAGATATACAGGTGGGCATCTTGGCCAAGCCCCCGCCCGCCGAGCCCGGTTTGGTCTCTAGGCTTGACCTTAGGATAATATCCTCTCTGCAGGAGGACGCCCGCCGACCGGTGACCGAAGTCTCAGAGGAGACCGGGGCCTCGGTAAAGACGGTGAGGCGACGATTAAAGAGACTGATCGATGAGGGGCTGGTCCACTTGGCAATACACTGGGAACCCGAGACCCAAGGAGCAGTCATATCCAACATCCATCTTTCACTGATGGATGATGTGGAGCCGGAAAGGGCGGCCTTCGTTCTCATCAAACGATTGGGCAAGAAGGCTGTGCGCACCCTCTCATTCGTCGATCGGAGCGATCTGGTGATCGCATCCGTCTGGTCCCCTAATGTCAGAGACATGCAGAGCATATGCGATGACCTCGAGGCCGAGGGGATTTTTAAATCGGTAGTCCCCCACATCCTCAGAAGCATATACTATTTCGATGAGAATCGACACGCCCCCCTTACAGAGAGACTGGAACGGGCCAATGGACAACGTATAAGAAAATTCAAAAGTAGGGTGTGATTGACAAACATTGTCATTCCCTTTCTTCTCGGCTGACGTTGACGAGTACTGATTAGGGTCCAATATCATCGCAAAATGAGATGGATCGAATGTTGACCAAATTCAACAGGAGCCGTGGATTGATTATCCTGTGCGCTCTGGCAGTGTTCCAGGGCATCCTCAGGATAGTCATCCCTATGACAATAATAGCAGGTACAGTGCCTGAGTTCGAGAACCCAGTTTCCAATGGAACATTGGCAGCCATCAATGGCATATTCCTATTGATAGGAGTGGGTGGCATTATGACGGCCGTCGGTCTCTGGACCGGTAGAAAGTGGGGGTACACCGGTACAATGTGGTTAAGCCTATTGACCATAGTCTTCGACGTATGGGCCATATTGGTCGTGCAACCGAGTGCCATTCTAGGAATCGTCCTTCCGGTGATATTCATGACCTACCTATGGTCGATCCGGGACGCGTATAGCTGTGAGGTGACCTTGCATGAAAGCGCTGGTGGCATTCGGAACTAGGTACGGGTCGACCGCAGCCGTGGCTGAGGAGATCGCTGTTGTACTCCGCGGCCATGGGTTGGAGACCGAGGTGGCCGACCTAAGAAATGAATGGGCTGGCGACATTGACGGCTTTGACCTTGTGGTGCTGGGAAGCGGCATCATAGCTGGATCCTGGTCCAAGAAGGCGCAGGCATTCCTCTCCAACCACTCCACGGCCTTGGCCCACAAGCCGGTAGCGATGTTCGTCTGCTGCGGGGACGTGCTGCTGGCGCCGGAGAGACTGGCTGGGTCCAGGGTGAGATACCTTGAGGATGTGGCCGCTGCCCATGGCCTCCAACGAGTGGGATCCATGGCCCTGTTCGGAGGTGTCCTGGACTTCGATAGTTACGGCTTCCTGGTCAAGGCACTGCTCAAGAAGTTGGGTGCAAAAAGGGCCCTGGAGGAGCAAGTGCCTGTCCCGATCGACCTTATGACTTCCGTGACTGGGATGACATCAGGGCTTGGGCCGCCTCTCTGAGCGCTTGAAACGTCGGGGACGGTACGATACCCCGATCATCCCCTATCGTCATCGCCGATTCTATGTCGAACGGCCCCCCCCAATCTCACATCCCCTTGCCAAGGCAAGCATATCGGATGCGGGTCTTTCATTCCATTGATAAAGGATAAACGGTGTTAGGATTTTGTTTCAATATTTGTTTCAATATTTGTTTCAATAATTACATGAACAAATCAATAAATCTTAATAAGGAATCCTCGGCGTATATCAATCTGATATTCGTAAAGGGGAGACGGAGAATGGAGCCAACATACATCGGGCCATCGGCGATAACAAGCCCCCATTGCAGACAGATACTATGGGATCAACGCAATCACCCCAACATCGATAGGATGCTAGGATTGATGCGATCGGCCATGTCCCGTGGTCATCGAAACGACCTCTATATGGATGCGGAGTCGCTCACCAGCCCTTGCGTCTCATTGCACGTAGTGGAGGTAACAGAGGATGGACGACTGTCATTGAGGATGGGATCCATAGATCCGTATACCGGGCTGCCAGGACCTAAAGCACTAAAGGGCCTGGTCACTGTTATTGACTGTGGGAAGGATGCGGGAATGGTATTACAGATCTTGAACGATGAAAGGCTGCTATGCCCCATACGGTCAGCACTCCTATCAACACATGCGATGCTAAGACCTAGCGATCAGTCCATATCGGGAACCATGATGAACTTACAATAGTTGTTCTGGACCCCAAAGCACTCATTAGCGGTGACATTGAATGTCTTGCCGGTGCAGGATTCTAGAATCGATTGTATAATGCCCTCATTCATAAGGCACAGTGTGTTGCCGACCTCAGGGATTTTCGAGC